>JADZBD010000002.1:300000-578548 GCA_020852255.1 Bacteroidia bacterium
TGAGTATGGCCAGCATCATTCCCACAATCCAGAAACGGGAAACGATTTTGGCTTCATGAAAATTCAGTTTCTGGTAATGATGGTGTAAGGGCGACATTTTAAAAATGCGACGTCCTTCGCCGTATTTGCGCTTGGTGTATTTGAAATACGATACCTGCATCACCACTGAAAGACTCTCCACAAAAAATATCCCGCAGAGTATAGGAATGAGCAGCTCCTTTCGGAGTGAAATGGCCAGCACCGCGATCATTCCCCCCAGTGCTAGCGAACCGGTGTCACCCATGAACACCTGTGCCGGGTAGGAATTATACCATAGAAATCCTGCACAGGCTCCCACCATGGCGGCTGAAAAAATAACCAGCTCTCCGGAATTCGGTATATACATGATGTTGAGATAATCTGCGAAGAATGTATTACCAGAAACGTAAGCAAGAATACCCAGTGTGGCGCCGATAATTGCCGATGTTCCTGTGGCCAGTCCGTCAATGCCGTCTGTGATATTGGCGCCATTCGACACGGCCGTTACAATAACGATCACTGCCAGTATATAGAGTACCCATGTATAATCTCTCAGCGATTCCGGAAGGAGCCGCGAATAATTGAATTCATGTCCTTTCACAAAAGGAATGGTTGTGATGGGAACTTTTGTTTCAACGAAATACTTTTCCTTACCGTCAATGCTTCTGGTGATGATAGTGGGATCCGAAGGATTAGGTTGTCCCTGATACTCACGGAGCATGGTCACATCGCTGTTAAAATACAGCACACCTCCCACAATGATGCCCAGGCTCACCTGACCTAAGACCTTGAACTTTCCGTGCAGACCCTTTTTATCTTTCTTGAAAACTTTAATATAATCGTCGAGAAATCCAATGAGTCCCAGCCACACGGTAGTGATGAGCATAAGTACAACGTAAATGTTTTCCAGCCTTGCGAATAGGATGGTGGGAATAAGTATGGCTGCCAGTATGATCAGGCCACCCATGGTTGGAGTGCCCTGTTTTTGCATTTGCCCCTCCAGCCCCAGGTTACGAATTGTTTCTCCCACCTGTTTGCGCTGCAATGTTCGGATGATCGATTTTCCGAATACCCATGAGATCAGCAGGGAAACCAATACAGCCATTGCCGCACGGAAGGAAATGTACTGAAACACTCCTGCTCCCGGGAAATCATGATGCTTATCGAGGTACTGAAAAAGATAATATAACATTACCGCGACAGTGTTTTAAGTGTTTCCTGCAAAACTTCCATATCATCAAAAGGGTATTTAACCCCCATTATCTCCTGGTACGTTTCATGACCTTTTCCGGCCACCAGAATAATATCTTTACTGCCGGCCATAGAACAGGCGGTACGGATGGCTTCCCGCCGGTCGGTAATCGTAAGCACCTTTCTTTTCTGGTGCGCTTCCACTCCCTTTTGCATATCGCGAAGGATGGCTTCAGGATCTTCACTTCGCGGATTGTCAGATGTGAGTATTACCTGGTCACTGTGTTCCAGCGCGATCTTTGCCATTACCGGCCTTTTGAGCGGATCACGATCGCCTCCGCATCCCACCACAGTAAAGACCTTCTCATTCCCTGTACGTATCTCATGAATTGTTCGCAATACATTTTTCAGCGCATCCGGTGTATGTGCATAATCGACGATAGCCACAAGTCCGTTTTCTGTGCGGTGAAACTGAAACCTTCCTTCCACGGGCGAGAGCGTGCTTAGGCCGGTTAAAACTTTCATTTTATCTTCCTTCAGTAATACACCCGCCGAATAAACGGCCAGCAGGTTGTACGCGTTGAAATAGCCGATCAGTTTGGTCCACACCTCGGTTCCGTCCAGGTTGAGCAGCAGCCCGGCAAACTGGTTTTCCACCACTTTACACTTAAACGTGCTTGCACTGCGAAGGGAATAGGTATTTTTTGACGCCCTGGTATTCTGGAGCATGAGCTCTCCGTTCGGATCATCCTTGTTCACCAGGGCAAACGCGGAGGAGGGAAGCTGGTCAAAGAATACTTTTTTTGCCCGGATATATTCATCAAATGTTTTATGATAATCCAGATGATCATGTGTGATGTTTGTAAAAATTCCTCCGACAAACCGGAGCCCGTTAATCCGATGCTGCACCACCGCATGAGAGCTCACCTCCATGAAACAATGGGTACACTGCTCCTCTGCCATGCGTGCAAGCAGGGCGTTCAAACTGATTGCATCCGGAGTGGTATGGGTGGAAGGGATAACTGAATCATTAATCCTGTTAGACACCGTTGAGAGCAAACCCACATTGTATCCTAACCTGCGAAACAATTCGAACAGTAAAGTGGCAGTAGTTGTCTTTCCGTTCGTGCCGGTAATACCCACCAGACGAAGTTTCTCGGACGGGTTATCGTAGAAATTAGCCGCAACGATTCCAAGCGCCGCCGAAGAATCCTTGACTTTTACAAATGTTACTTCGAGAGGAAGATCTGCCGGATACTCCTCGCATATGACTGCAGCCACACCATTGCGCACAACGTCTGCTATAAATGCATGCCCATCCGCCTTTGTTCCCCTGACGGCAACGAACAAAGAATCCGGCTTCACGTTCCTCGAATCGAACGTAACAGATCCAATGGCTACGCCGGTAGAACCGGTTACTTCCGTAATCGGCGCTTTATATAAAATATCCTTCAGCACTTTCATCCTTTCAGTTGGAGATAAATTACTGTTCCCTTTTTATACCTGGTTCCTGACGGAATACTCTGCGCTGTCACTTTCCCGCTTCCCGATATCTTCACTACCAGGCCTGCATTTTCAAGGAGATAGATCGCATCGCGCGCACCCATACCACTGACATCCGGCATCATTCCTCTGCGGAGATTTTCTTTCACGTTTAGCCCGGTGATCCAGAGAGCTGAATCCTTATGCCCGGTCTTAACCCATTCATGGGCGGTATTCTGTTCTTCCACCGGCAGATTCAGCAAATGGGCTATCAGACGCAGATCCTGTCCGCGGCCGCTCTTTACTTTGGGGGGATCCGATTTTACCAGTAACGGGTTACTGCCGACCTTGTCATGTATTTCCAGCGAGCTGGAATAAATCTTATCAGCCACGGACTTGAAAATTGGTCCTGCCACTTCCGCTCCGTAATACGCATCGTTGGAGGGTGCGCTAACCACTACAATACAGGTATATTTTGGTTTGTCGGCAGGGAAATATCCTACGAAAGACGCCTGGTACTTCACTACCCCTTCCTTTTTATATTTTCCTCCCTGCGCGATTTGCGCTGTACCGGTCTTTCCAGCAATCCTATAAATATTATTTTTCAGACTTCGTCCGGTACCATTCTCTACCACTCCTTCCAGCAACTGCTTTGCATACAGGATGGTTTGTTCGGAACATATCGGTTTATCACCGATCTGCTCAGGGCTAAAAACTTTCACCGGTTTGCCCCTCTTACGAATTTCCTTCACGAACATTGGCCGCATCATCTTACCGTTATTCGCTACGGCATTGTAGAATGCGAGGATCTGCATAGGGGTGAGCAGGGTTTCATATCCGATAGACATGAAAGGCAACGTTACTCCGGACCAGTCTTTGCTTTTGACAGTTTTAACTTTAGGATCAGCCTCTCCGGGAATTACAAGTCCGAGAGGGGCTCCCAGGTTCATTGCGTGTATCCTTCCGGCGAATTTTTGCTGGTCCGACGCGTAATATTTCCATATGACTTTGGAAATGCCGACGTTGGACGAATGTTCAAACACCTCACGAATTGTCATTTTGCTCTTTTTGGGAGCATGACTGTCCTTCATTGTGAGGTCATAGAATTTTGTCTCTCCGTTACCGACAATTACCTCGTCCTCCGGCCGGATAAATCCATCCTCAAACGCGGCCATTAAGGAGGCCAGCTTAAATGTAGATCCGGGTTCAGTAGCATAACCGATGGCGTAATTCAGTGATTCGGTATAGGTGGATGAATCCTTGCGTGTAAGGTTTGCGATCGCCCGTATTTCTCCTGTTTGGGTCTCCATCAGGATCACACAGCCATTCCGGGCCTTTCTTTTAATGAGCTGTGTCATCAGTTCATTTTCCACCACATCCTGAAGATTCACATCAATGGTGCTTACGATATCCGCACCATCATCAGGTTCCACTTCATTATTATCATTCACGGGCATATCCACTCCGCCGGCAATCTTTTTCATCAATCGTTTGCCGCCTATCCCGCGCAGATCGTTGTTGAATGCTCCTTCGATGCCGATTGGTTTGGCATTTTCGGAATAATAACCGATGGTGCGGGCCGCCAGGTGCCGGAACGGGAGTTCCCTTTTATTGACCTGGGTATAAACCATGCCTCCCTTGTATTTGCCTCTGCGGAAAATCGGAAACTTCTTCACCTCCTGCAGATCCCTGTAGGAAACATCTTTTTGAAGAACAAGGTAGCGGTCCTTATTCCTTCGCGCATTCAGCAATTCCCGCTTGTATTCCTGCTTGCTTTTATCGCCAAAGAACGCGGAGAGACAAAGTGCCAGCGAATCAACATTTTTTTGAAAGAACTCTGCAGAAATACCATCGGCACACGGATCCATAGCCAGTGTGAAATAAGGGAGCGAAGTAGCGAGCAGTTTTCCATTGATGTCAAAAATATTACCTCGCACTGCATCAATGTCCTTGTAGTGATAGGTCATCTGGCGGGAGGCTTCTTTCCATTTTTCAGATTCCACCACTTGCAGTTTCACAATACGGTAGCCGATGGCACCGGCCAGCAAAAAAATGAGCAGATACACAGCATAAACCCTGATCAATATTTCCTTCCTGTTATCCATTACTTTCCATCAGGATGAGGTTCGACAATTTTGCCCGGAGGAATCGTAGATTGGTGGATGCCGTAAGGCCGTGCGAGGCGGGCTACCTCCGACTGTTTGCTCAGCTGCATGAGTTCAGAGGAAGAAATTATAAACTCACTTTGCAGCTCTTTGAGTTCAAAGCTGACCTTGGAGATGCGGCGTACCGTGCGTTCTGCATAGTAGCCGTTTCCAATATAGAGCAGACCCAAGAAGGCCAGGAAGAAGATGAAAGGGAGCTGGCGGATCGTTTCCTCATTGGAGAGAAAACTGCCGGAGAAAAGGGTGACGAAGGGGCGGACAAATTTGTTTTGCCGTTTATTGCTTTTGGGAGCGGGGGGTGCTTTTTTCTCCTTCAGCTTATTCATCCTTTGATCACGTTTTCTCTGCTATTCTTAGTTTGGCGCTACGCGCTCTGTTGTTTACTTCTATTTCTTCTTCACCGGGGACCACGGGCCCCTTGTGTACTTCCTTAAAGGGTGCAATACGCCTTCCGTAGAGGTCCTTCACCTCCTGCCCTTCCACACTTCCGGTGCGTATATAATTTTTCACCATTCTGTCCTCCAGCGAATGATAAGCGATCACCACCAGTCTCCCGCCCTGCTCTGTAACCGCCGCGGCGGCATGGAGCAGTTTCTTCAGTACTCCGAGCTCATCATTCACTTCTATTCGCAGCGCCTGGAACGTTTGTGCCAGGAACTGATTCCTTTTTCGTGAGGGAACGAAACCGCCAATGACCTCTACCAATCCACCCGTAGTCCGGATTCTTCCCTTTTTTCTGGCCGCAACTATTTTCCCGGCCACCAATCGTGCATTTCCGAGTTCCCCGTATGTTCTGAGAACTCCTGCCAACTCCTTTTCATCGTAATCGTTTACTATCTCCTCTGCACTTAACGACTTACCCCTGTCCATTCTCATATCCAGCGGTCCATTACTGCGAATGGAAAATCCCCGCTCCGGCGTATCAAACTGATGAGACGAAACCCCCAAATCCGCCAGTATCCCCTGCACCTGCCGCCCATCTAATTCTTCCTCCAGGAAGGAAAAATTTCTCCTGACCAGCCGGAAGCGTTCATCCATGATTCCATTCTCTTCCGCATCCGCATCCTGATCAAATGCAATCAGACTTCCTTTTTCTCCCAGCCGCTCCAGTATCGCCCTGCTATGCCCCCCTCCTCCGAATGTCACATCCACATAAGTGCCGTCCTCCCGTATATTCAGACCCTCCAGACTTTTCTCCTTCAGGACGGGGATATGATAACTCATCCCTGTGCCTTATTTCCCATCACCTCTTCCGCCAGTTTTTCAAATCCCCCGGAAGTGGTCTTCACAAACCGGTAATAAAGAACCCTGTCCCACACCTCTATCATATTACCTGCCGCAGCCATTACAACATCTCTCTTCATACCTACGCTCTTCATCAGATCCTTCGGCATTAAAAAGCGCCCGCTTCCATCCAGTTCTACCGCTTGAACATTGAAGTTGAACATCCGAATAAACTCAACATTCTTCTTCACAAAGCGGTTCAGAGAGTTTACCTCCTTCACCATTCCATCCCAGGTTTCCATGGGATACAATTCAAGCGACTTACTGAAAATACTCTGCTTAATCACGAACCCTTTCGACAACGCTTTACCCAATTGTGACTTAAATGCAACGGGAAGCATCACGCGCCCCTTTGCATCGGCTGTTCCTTCATAAACGCCGAAAAGGTTCATCACTGGTATTCTCTATTGGGCGTTAAAGGTAAAAAATAAAATCCCACTTTTTACCACTTTTTACCACTTTTGTTGAAAACTTTCATTTTCAGGGGCTTCCGCTCCCACCATTGCCCGTACCGCCTTTTGCTACTTTTGACCTAATGAGTACGACCGGAAAGGAATTCATTGATCTTAAAAAGATCTTTCGCGAGAAGAATCCGGGCTTATACCGTGTCACTCCGAATTTTGTTATTTCATGGATCAGCCAACTGATTCATGAGAATGACCTGAACAACTTTGTACGAGAACACCGTGACAAGCAGAATTTTGACTTTGCGAAAGCCGTGGTAAAACATTTTGATGTAACCCTCACCTTCGACGGCCTTGAAAGGATTCCTGAAACGGGTGGCGTGGTACTTGCCTGCAATCATCCTCTGGGCGGTTTGGATGCTATGTCTTTACTTCAGACTGTGGAAGCGCGCCGGACGGATTTGAAGTTTCTGGTGAACGATATTCTCATGAATCTGGAAAATCTCAAGGAATTATGGCTTGGCGTGAATAAAGTAGGAAAGAGCACAGGAGATCTGTTGCGGGAAATTGATGCAGGCTATTCCTCCGGGAATCTCATCTGTATCTTTCCTGCCGGCCTCGTTTCGAGAATGCAGGAAGGAGAAGTAAGAGACCTGGAATGGAAGAAAAGCTTTATTACCAAGTCCCGGCAATACGGAATACCTGTTATTCCCGTTCATATCAGCGGAAGAATCACTATGTTCTTCTACCGCCTGGCTATCTGGAGAAAACGGCTGGGAATCAAATCCAACATTGAAATGCTGTTTCTCGTGCATGAAATGTATAAATCGAAAGGACAAAAAATACATATCCGCTTCGGCAAACCCCTGCCCGCATCGTCATTCAGCCGTGATCACTCCGATCTGTATTGGGCTGCGGCCGTTAAAGAGTTAGTATACCGGCTTCCTGCCGACCCGGACGCGGATCTGTTCCGTGAACCGTCTTTTTAGTAGCTTTACCCCTGTATGAAACCCGTGATGGAACCGGTACCGACGGCGGTGCTTCAGTCAGAACTTAATGCCAAAACGTTTGTGCGGAAAACAAACAATGGCAGCAATGAGGTATATATCATTCGGGAAGAAACAGCTCCGAATACTCTCCGGGAGATCGGCCGCCTGCGTGAAGTTACTTTCCGCAATGCCGGCGGAGGTACGGGACTGGAATGTGATTTGGACGAATACGATACGGGGCCGGGCGCGTATTCACAGCTGCTGGTTTGGAATTCTGCTGACCTTGAGATTGTCGGGGGATACCGGTTTATTCACGGCAAGGATGTGATCATTCGTCCTGACGGAACGCCGAGGCTGGCCACCGCTCACCTTCTCGATTACTCCCCGAAGTTTATGAAAGAGTTTCTGCCGAAGATGATTGAACTCGGACGCTCCTTCGTTCAGCCTCACTACCAGCCCAGCAGTCAGAACCGGAAAGGGCTTTTCTCGTTGGATAATTTGTGGGACGGGCTTGGTGCGTTGGTGATAGACCACCCGGACATTGATTACTTTTTTGGTAAAGTAACCATGTATCCTGATTTTAACCCGGTTGCAAGGGACATGATCATTTATTTCATGAACTTTTACTTTCCGGACCCTGACCATTTGGTGAGCGCGCGGAATCCCCAGCATTACAAGACAGATATCAGCGTCTTTCGCGATCTTTTCAGAAAGGAAATGCCCTACAAGGAGGCCCACGCGGTTCTTAACCAGCAAGTTCGGTCGCGCGGAGAAAATATTCCTCCCCTGATCAATTCCTACATGAACCTATCTCCCACCATGCGCACATTCGGAACGGCCATCAACGACGCCTTTGGTGATGTGGAAGAAACGGGAATCATGGTAAAAATCGCTGACATTTATGAATCTAAAATGGAGCGGCACGTAAAATCGTATCAACCAACCGCCCGATGAAATTTACGGTAACCAGTGCCGAGTTTGTTACCGGTTCTCCGGATATACAACATCTTCCAACCGATCCGCATCCGGAATTCGCTTTCATCGGAAGGTCCAACGTGGGAAAATCCTCACTGATTAATATGTTATGCGCCAGAAAAAAGCTGGCACACACTTCCGGCACTCCCGGGAAAACCCGTATGGTAAACCTGTTCCGGATCAACAACCGGATTCACCTGGCGGATCTTCCCGGGTATGGTTTCGCCAAGGCGGGAAAATCCATCCGGGAGTCCTTCGAGGGTGTGATAACCACCTACCTGCTGGACCGAGAACAACTGCGTTGCCTCTTCGTACTAATTGATGTACGGCTTCCCCTGCAAGCAATTGATCTTGAATTCATGAAATGGCTGGGTGAAAAAGAAATTCCCTTTGCCATTGTTTTCACCAAAGCGGATAAACTCTCTCGCACAGAATTGGAAAAAAACCTGAAAGACTATACAGCTCGTCTGCTGCGTTGGTGGGAAGACCTTCCGGGCATATTCATTACCTCATCGCTGAAACAATCCGGGCGTGAAGATCTGCTGAATTACATTGGAGAGCTCGCGAAAACAAAAAAGCCCTGAGCGATCTCGCACAGGGCTTTACTATCTAGTATTCAAGACTACGTTTTCTTCTTGGTAAGTAATTGTATCCAGCCGGTACGTTTCACTTCCACAGGACCAGACTGGGTTTTCAGCACGGCATCCAGGATGTAATAATAGGTTCCGTCTGAAAGCAGAATTCCTGAAGTACTTCTGCCATCCCAGCGAATCTCGTCTGCGGTAGTTTCAAACAGCAGGGTTCCCCACCGATTATAGATCTGAATATGGAAGTTCTCCATCCCTGAATTAGGAATATAGAATTCATCATTCTGACCGTCGCCGTTTGGTGTAAATACGTTCGGAATAAGGAGCATGGTATCCACTTCAATAATCGTGGTGATGGTATCTGTACATCCCGCCGCATTGGTCACAATAAGGGTCACGATGTAGGTGCCGGCCCCTGAGAACTGGTGATTGGGGTTCTGATTATTGGAATTATTATTTGTTCCGGAACCCGGGTCGCCGAAGTTCCACTGCCAGGATGTAGCTCCGTTGGAGGTATCCGTGAACTGATAGATGGGCTCGTAATATCCGATCGCATTGGTGTCAAAACCGGCAATCGGAGCGGGAGAAACAGTTACAAAGCAAGAGTCAGGAAGTGATGGACATCCGGAAGGAGAGTTTTCAATAACATAAACCCATCCGGAATTGCCTGTCCAGGATACCACGATGGAATCGGTTCCCTGACCGGAAACTATGGTTCCGTTGCCGACCGTCCAGGTAAACTGACTACCGCTGCCGTTGGCCGTGAAAATATTACCCAGTGAGTTTGCGCAGACATTCTGGGGGCAATTGATGGACGGCGCTCCCGGCTTCAGTTCTGTAAGGGCATAGGGCTCATCCGCATCCGCGAAAGGCCAGCTCACCCGTTTAAGAGTGGAATAGAACGAAAGCGTGCCTGCATTGACCTGTGTCGAAGAGTTCATGTCTGTCCAGATATTCGGACTCCAGTGTGCCATCCCGTTGAAAAATCCATCAGCAGTGGGGTCAAATGCGATCAGAAGATCGGCCGAGGTGGTTCCCGCTACACGCACGATCGAATGATAAAACGTATCGTTAACAAGACAGGGAATGCCGTCATTCACGTTACGGGGATAGTTATCAAAATCCGGATCCCAGTTGATCATGCGAACGTTCCATGTATTGTTTGCAACCGCAGTAGGTTCGATCTGCACGGGACGATACCTGCGA
Source organism: Bacteroidia bacterium (assembly GCA_020852255.1). Taxonomy (NCBI): domain Bacteria; kingdom Pseudomonadati; phylum Bacteroidota; class Bacteroidia; species Bacteroidia bacterium. The sequence goes on from JADZBD010000002.1 coordinate 310,302, forward strand.
AGATTACCTGTACTGGAACCCACGGGAAAAAGATACGCGCTGTCATCATCCGTAACCCACGAAAGCACCCCGGGGGCCAGCGATGAAACCAACCCCTCTTGATTCATGGAAGGGGTGAGATTAATGATTGCGTTGGTTTGAGGGTTCAGCACATTCATATCGTACACATCAGTAGATAACTCGCGGTCCGTAAGATCAAGCAGGTGATCCACATTGGCATCGATCATATGGAGTTTAATGCGGTTAGCGCCTGTTCCGGTGCCCTGACAGCGTAATATGTGAAAGGTGGTAACGTTGGTTCCCATGATCCGTTGCTGAATCGTAGATGCCATCAGTCGAACATCACTGAGATCCTGCTGAAAAATGGCGTTATTAACCCAATCACCTTCCACATTTGTAATCCCGTCGCCCTGCCAGGTCGAATTATTATTTAACGTTACATCACCCGGATTCGGAAGCGTGCTATTGAGGGTCACATTCATTGTCCCGTTGTGGTCAATGTTTCCATTGGAAGTAGAGGAGTTATTCTCGATACCGCCGTTCACCTGAATGACAGACTGCGGTGCAGTGTATATAGTAGCGCCGTTATTGAAGAATATCTGAGCCTGCACCGGGAGAGAAAGGAAGAAAGCGGGCAGCAAAATAAAAGAGGCAAGACTCTTCATGTGCGTTTTTTTTAGTTTCCTGTAAAACAGGGTATTAGCCAAGCAAATGTAAGAAAGACCCCGGTTTTATCCAAATAATCTATAATTCTTTGATTATCAGACGTTAGATTCCGTATCCGGTTGCCCGCTCAAGGGGCCTTTTGGTAAAATATCCATTTTTTGCGCAAAGTAGTTGCAATAGGCTCTAAGTTCATCCATCATTTCCTTTTCACCGGTAGCCCTCTGGAACGAATCCGCCATGGTGAGGAGGTTCTGGTGAAAAAACTGTTTCATTTCATCCACCAGCATATCACTGGTCCAAAGATCCATTCGCAGTGTGTTTTGCTCTCCGGCATCCCACATGGCAATCATCACCGATTTACATGTCCCGGCTTCGCCTGCGTCAGAGGCTTCCCACCCAATCTCTCTGGGAAGCTTATTCTCATCCAGTCGTACTTTGAATTTGATTTCAGATTCATCGGCCATATGCTAAGATATTAAGGTTTATATCCGGATGCGTCCAGCAATTTCCGGGCAGGTGTTTTAAGCATTTCATGTAACTTCTCTATGCCGTACTTACGGATCCAGGACCGCACAATCCGGTGGCCGATCCATATTCCGCTACGGGCCGGAGAAGTTTTATTTAGTCCGGCCGTAAAAGGGCCGTCATTAATAAACTGAGCAATGCGCTGGGATTCGGTAGTAAACACCAACTGATCCTTTACCAGGAATGCCCACACGTTCGATTCATTTTCCAGGCACCAGCTATACTGAAGGGCGGAATATCCGAATTTCAGAGTATCAGGAAGGCGAGGAGCCATCAGATCGATCAGAAACTGGATTTTCCCATTGTAAATCATTTCCGAGAGTAAATCAGAAGATTCGTCCGGAGCAGGAACAGCGGACATTCCCATTGCCCGTATGAGATCGGGTATGATATTCTGTTGCGTCATGTTTCGCCTCCGGTATTTTTCAAATTGTGCAAGTTCATATATCTCATGATCGCGTCCCAGGTACATATCCAAACCAATTCCTACGGCACTATCCGAGATGCTCATCGGCAGATTCAATCCTGTTACCATCGAATAAACCGAAGGGAAGGATTTGGTTTCCGGAAAATAATATTTCCATCTTCTGAAAACGTCCGAAACCGGCTCCTCCAGTCCTGACAGATCCGGATAAACCTTTCCTGTAGCATTATAAATTTGCCGCATATCCGGATGGGAAACGAACAGTTTCAGCGTGGGGATAAAGGATGAATCTCTGACTTTCCCGCCAAGGACAACTGTTTCGCAAAAACCCACAAAAAAAGAGCCGTAACGGGCTTCCAGGCCCGACACACTTTCTTCGATCGCAGCGGTATCTATAGAAAACAGATCTGCATCAAAACGTTTAATATTCACCTTCACCTCCGGCACGCCGGCAAGATCCGGGTCGAACACATCGCCTCCGCAGGAGCAAAGAAGAGGCAACAGGCTCAGGAGAAACGCTTTTCGCATGAAGGTAAAATTATCAAATAAACGCCCCCTGCCGGAGATGGCATTTTATTTGTTACAAACAGCCCGGCACCGTGGTTTTTGAAAACTCCCGGACTACGAATCAAAAAAATAAATTAGGTTTGTAACATTAAACACGAAACATCATGAAAACCAAAGCTGTTATTTTACTGCTGACTGCGTTCTTTATCCGTCCTGCTTTCGCTCAGGACGACGATAAGTCCTTTAAATTCGGATTAAAAGCCGTTCCTTCCATCAACTGGTACAAGCCGGAAGATGCCAAGAAATTCGAAAGTGCCGGAACCAACCTGAAATTCGGTTATGGATTAATGACTGAATTCAAACTGGCAGGATCCGCCTGGTTATCCACCGGACTGCAGGTTGATTATGATGGAGGCAGAATCCATTTTAAGGATACCGTGGGCTATTTTGCCAATAAGGACGGAGAGATTATCGCCATTGAGGACACCACCGGTCAGCTCGCGCAGCTCACCGCCTATAAACTCAATGAAAGAAAATACCGCACCACTTATGTCACCCTTCCGCTGACGCTACGTTTGCGCACAAAAGAGGTAGGAATGATGACGTATTTTGGTCAGTTTGGCTTCCCGCTTTCCATTAAACTCAAAGGCCGCTGCGATGACAAGGTGAATGCATACACAATGACCGGTTTTGGCAATGAAACGGAGAACACGGCACTGGACATTTCCAACGACATGGGTTTTATGAATGTGGGGCTTACCATCGGGGGTGGAGCGGAATACAACATGTCGGGCAACACCTCGATCCTTTTCGGTATCAATTACACCCAGGGGTTCATGAATACGGTGCGACGCGACTCTAAACAACTCCTGAACGATGCCGCACCTCCCACAGCACTGGAGCAGAAGTTTTTCTCTCGGAACGTAGGGCTTACAGTTGGTATCCTGTTCTAACAAATAATTATCTCTATTTTTACCCCGTCTGCCTGATGCAGATGGGGTTTTTTTATGCAACACCGGGAAATCACGGAACATATTGTCAGCTGGCTTCGCCACTACTGTGAAGGGGCACGAACACAAGGTTTTGTTGTGGGAATCTCCGGGGGAATTGATTCGGCACTTACTTCCACACTTTGTGCGCTCACCGGTGCTGAGACCCTTGTGATTGGGATGCCTATCCGGCAGCACCGGGCAGAATATGAAAGAGCGAAGGAACATATCCACTGGCTGGAATCTCGCTTTAAAAATGTACGTTCGGAGGAAGTGGATCTGAGCGAATCTTTTTCATCCATAGAAAATAAATTTCCAAGGGAGATCCAGGATCAGCTCACCATGGCCAATACACGCGCCCGTTTGCGAATGGCCACGCTTTATGCTTTTGCATGTCATTACAAACTACTGGTTGCAGGAACCGGAAATAAAGTGGAAGATTTTGGGGTAGGATTCTTTACCAAGTACGGAGACGGAGGTGTGGATCTTAGCCCAATTGCTGACCTTATGAAATCTGAAGTCCGCGAACTTGCACGGCATCTTGGCATCGCGGTATCCATTATTAACGCTGCCCCTACAGACGGACTTTTTGCCGATGGCCGGTCAGATGAAGACCAGATCGGTGCATCGTACGATGAACTGGAATGGGCCATGAAGTATATACGGAACGCTGAGCAGGTCCTAGATCTCAGCGAAAGACAGAAACGGGTGTTGAAGATCTACAGCGACTATCATAACCGGAACCGTCACAAGATGGAACCTATACCTGTCTGTACTATTCCGGATTCCCTGAAATAAAAAAACCCCGGTCTTCCGACCAGGGTTTCCAAATTTGCAGTGGTGTTTTACTGATAGCCTACGTTGAGCAAGGCCTGATTAATAAATTTACTCTCCTTGGAGTACACTTTGAACTTGTAATCTCCCTTTTTATAGATAGAATATTTAAAATACGTTGTTTGCAGCGTCTTTTTGGAGAGATCGTACTCCTTAGTTTCATATAGCTTGTAATCACCGCCATCTTTACGATAAATATCCATGATCAACCCCAGGGTATTCAGCGTATTCGGCTTGTTGGTTACCACAATCCACACGTAACTGCCTTTGTTTGCATTGATATCAACCGCATCCGTCTTTTCCCCGAGGTATCCGGTGTTTTCGTTAAGCCCGAGAGAAACATACACCTCAGACTCAGAATACGGGTCATCTTTCCCGCCATTCTTATTATTATCTCCCCCTGTGACATCAACGCTCAGGAAGGCATCGTTGATCCATTTACTTTCCTTGTTATAGATCTTAAACTTATAATCCCCTGCTTTATATATAGAGTATTTGAAGTAAGTGGTTTGCAGGGACGTTTTGGAAAGGTCATATTCCTTTGTTTCGAGCAGTTTATAGTCTCCTCCATCCTTAGTGTAAACATCCATGATCAAACCCAGGGAATTAAGTGTATTGGGCTTGTTGGTTACCACTACCCACACATAAGAGCCGTTCGGGGAAATATCAACAGAGGTAACCTCTTCTCCCAAACTTCCGGTTTCTTCATTTAAACCGAGATTGATGGAAACCTTTGATTTGGTATAAGGGTCATCGCTCCCCGAATTATTGTTGCTGTTTTTGTTATTGTTATTGGAATAATTTGAGTTTCCGCCGCCCAGCTGGCTGGCATCCTTGATTGGAAGCCGGTCACCCATAATCGTGTTGATAGAGCCTGCGTTCTTGGGAATGGTCAGGCCCTTAACTGTGAGTTTTGTCAAAATATCGGACTTAGGCGCCACGATATAATACATGCCATTAACACCTCCCACCAGGCCGATACCGGTCTTGTTACCTACAGCGGTCGCGATACCGATCACCTTATTGGATTCGTTGAATACCGGTCCGCCGCTGTTTCCGCCGTTGATCTGGGCATCTGTCTTAATGTATCCGTAATCCTTGTTGAATACATAATCAAGTCCGGAGAATTTACCGAAAGTGAGTGTACTCATATCTTTTTTATGTGTATCAAATTCCCCGTCGTACTGGGCAGGAAATCCAAATACACAGAGATCTTCTCCCTGCTGAGCTGCATCTGAATTACCGATTGGAAGCGGGAAGAATTTAGTGTAAACCGGCTGTCCTTTAATGTCGGAAACAATTTTCAGGACTGCTCCGTCAAACGATCCGGTACCCATCGTAAGTACTTTCGCTACATAAAGCGTATAGTCTGCTTCCCCTTTTCCGTGGTAAACCTGCACAATCGGGGTGGTATAACCCGTGCGGTAGGCTTTCACAAAGCCCGGACTGTTCACCAACTCATCGGAGTAAGGATCCACAGCACTCCGGGTGGTTCCGGTCTCATCTTTATAATCATAGTCAATATAGCCCTTCACGCAGTACTCTACCACGTGCCGGTTGGTAAAAATTACCCCATCCTCTGTAACAAAGAATCCTGATCCGCGCCCGATATAACCAGAACCAGGCTTGGAAGGGTTAGACTTTTCAATCGCTGAATCCACCAGGAGTATCTTGACAACACCCTTGTAATAGTTCGCAGCAATATACTTTGAGTCAAGCCCCTTAGCGGGGGGCTGTGCAAGGAGTGAGCCTCCCAGTAAGGTCAGAACGATACCAACCAGTAAATTTTTAAGTTTCATACGGGGTTAAATGTGGTTTCGGCAAATTTAATTATTTCTGATACCTCCATGCATTAAAAACCTTGCCAAAAATCATGATTTCTTACCATAGCTTTATGCCTGATTTTCATGCTATTCAACATCCGGGGGTGGATAAAGCCCTCTGTTTGAAACCTTATCCCCCTTTCTTCGTTGTAAATTAGCAGCATGCCAATGAGGTGGACCATTCATCTTCTTTCTTTCATTGCAACCGCCGGGTGGGCAGTCCCGCCCGGAACCGACACCCTTCGCATTGACTATGGGAAGGTAACCGTGCCCCTGAATAATACCGACCGGTATTTTATCAACAATACAGACCTCTTTCTGGAAGGGGTGGATACCCTCACACAAACCCACTTCTGGAGAAGACTGATCCGTTTATCACCTGATTCGGGGATCGTTTGCCTGGGGCATGACCGACGGATCGTAGAAGTGATTCCGGTTAAAAAGTGGGAACAATACTCTGACAGCCGGCTTAAATCGTACCGCGACAGTGTACGGAAAGCACTCGGTACTGATTCCACGGAAAGGGTCCTATTCACCAAAGGCAAATCAAATTTTTACCTTATCGAGACGGTAGCACCCGAAATACACCGGGGTATAGAGATATTTGAGGAAAACGGTGTAGATCCTTTTTATGCTCAGGCCATTCTGCTGATTGAAAGTCCTGGACGCCTGCAAAAATCCACTGCCGGGGCATATGGCCCGTTTCAGCTGATGCGCAGGGTGGCACAGCACATGGGACTTAAAGTAAATAAGCACGTGGACGAGCGGAAGGATTTTGACAAATCGGCCTGGGCTGCCTCCAAGCTGATCCGCACCATCTGCATTCCCTACACGAATGCAATGCTGGAAAAAAGGGGCATTGCCTGGTGTGAAACAGACCTTTGGTACCGGCTGCTGGTGCTTCATGTTTATCATGCCGGCGCAGGCAATGTGGAAAAAGCGCTGGCTGTTATCAATCCGGAAGTTGGCAGCATGGAACTTATAAAAACGCTCTGGAATACACGCGCAGGGGCATTTGGAAATTCCTCCCAGAATTATTCCCAGTTAGCCATTGCTTCCATCCTGGAACTCGACGAAAGCCTCGGGTATGGTCTGAGCAGGCAAGGCAACTGAAAAGCCGGAAATATCTCTACATTTGGAAATGTCCTTTAAGGGAAAAACATTCACTTTCCTGCTCAGTATGCTGGCAGGATGCAATGCAGTATTTGCCGGAGGTTTCCAGGTCAACCTGCAAGGTCAAAAAGCGACCGGTATGGGTCATACAGGCACCGGTTCAGCAAGGGATGCCTCAGCGCTGTTGTTCAATCCGGGCGCCCTGGCCTTCATGGATTCTGTGAATAGTATCATTTTTGGATCCAGTTTTATTATCCCGAAGATCGCCTACCGTGAACCCTGGCCCGGAGATTACACCGCGCAAAACGAATTGCATGTAGGAACCCCTTTCAGTCTCTATGCAGCTTTTAAATTAAAACCTCAGCATCATTTTATGCTCGGACTGGCCGTTTATACCCCCTTTGGGAGTCGTTCCGAATGGCCTTCTGACTGGAAGGGACAATTTCTGATTCGGGAAATCAATCTGAAAACGATATTCATCCAGCCCACCATTTCTTACCGGATTGACGATAAAATGGGAGTCGGGCTGGGAGTAATCTATGCTACCGGAGGATTTGGTTTGCGGAAGGGTGTTCCTGTGCAGGACAGTTCCGGCAATTACGGCGAAGGGACACTGGACGGAGCGGCCCGTGGTTTCGGAATGAACGTAGGCTTTTTTTACCGCCTCACTCCTTCCCTCACTGCCGGCATCAATCTCCGCTCAGCCGTAAAAGTGGAAGTAAAAAACGGTTCGGCCTCCTTCGAAGTGCCCTCTTCACTGGAAGAGTATTTTCCTGCTACCACTTTCCGGACCTCACTTACCCTTCCGCCGGTAGTTACAGCAGGATTTGGCTGGCGGGCGGATAGTGCCTGGAGCTTTGCCGCCGATATGAATTATGTGGCCTGGAGAACCTATGATTCACTTCGTATTGATTTTGAAGAAAACACAGATAAACTAAAGGATATCTCTTCTGCGAGGATGTATCATAACTCCTATATTTTCCGGGTAGGAGCTGAATGGAAGATAAAGAATGGTCATGCACTGCGTATGGGTGCTTATTACGATATGACACCCGTACCTGACGGTTACCTGACCCCTGAAACGCCAGACGCAGATAAAACAGGAATAACCTGCGGCGCAACGATCAAAATGGGACAAAAGGTAAATCTGGACCTTTCTTTCCTGTATATAGAAGGTCAGGAACGGACCGATACCAACATAGAGACACAATTCGGGGGAACATTCAAAAGCAGGGCATTCGTTCCGGGATTCGGACTGGAAGTGAAGTGGTAGGTAATAGTGGGAAGTGGGAAGTTGGCAGTCACGGGAAAGCCTTTGGTCTATTAGTTTTTTAAAGTCGAACCGGATTGATTACATTGGTCCCAATAATCACCTATTATGAAAAAAATATTTACGCTCTTTTTTGCTTGCAGCACTGTTTCTGCTTTTGCTCAAACCTGGCTTTTACCTGACACCAGCGGCGGAAGGTACTGTAACGAGATTTTTTCCAATGTAGTCACCACTTCCAACATCAGCTACGGGCAGGCAATGAATATCAATAACACCAACCAGGTGCTGCAGCTGGATATTTATTCGCCCGCCGGAGATACTGTTTCACACAAGCCCCTGATTGTACTGGCCCATGGCGGAAGTTTTATCTCAGGCAGCCGTACCTCTCCGGACGTTGTTACCCTTTGTACCCGGCTGGCTAAGATGGGATATGTAGCTGTTTCTATTAGTTACAGACTCGGTATTGGTTTCCCGATTGACTCCATCAACGCCACAAAAGCCGTAGTACGTGCTACCCAGGATATGAAAGCAGCCGTTCGGTTTTTCCGGCAGGACGCAATGGGCGCGAACCTCTATAAAACGCACCCCAATTATGTATTTGCCGGTGGAGTATCAGCGGGAGCATTTATGGGATTGCATCTCGCCTATCTCGATCAGGTATCCGAGGTGCCAACATGGATCAATCTTTCCACCATCGGAGGCTTGGAGGGCAATAGTGGAAATCCGGGATATTCTCACAAGGTGAATGCGGTGATCAACCTTTGCGGTGCGCTGGGCGATTCATCCTGGCTCGTAAGCGGAGATCCACCCCTGTTGAGCATGCACGGGAATCAGGACGCGACCGTTCCCTTTGGAACCGCGATGATCTATGTTCTTTCCTTCCCGGTTATGATCGTTGACGGAAGCGCTTCACTCGAACTCCGCGCGAACAATGTAGGAGTTCCCAACACTTTTTATCCATGGTGGGGACAGGATCACGTTCCGTTTACCAGCAGTACTGCCTATATGGATTCAACCGTTTGGGCAATCAGGGATTTTCTTTGTCCCCTGGTTGTGCAGCCAAGTGCTACAGGGGTCAGCGAATTGGTCATGGAGCCTGTTCTGAATGTATATCCCAATCCGGCCGGAGATCAATTCACTCTTTCTATTCCAGGAAAACAAACAGGATTTACGGTTATGATTTTCGATGTAAATGGCAAACTACTGATTGAAAAGCGGGATCAGACTACTTTATCCTGCACATTCCTTGAAAATGGTATTTACATCATCCGAGTACAAACCTCCGAAGGAATGTTCTATCATACCCGACTGTTGAAGAAATAAATCAGAGGATTGATGCAGTATTAATTTTACTTCTTTCCTTTCCCTTTACCGTTGTTCCCGCCACCGCCACCTTTAGAATCGTTGTTCGCTTTCTTTCCTTTCATCTTGCCATTTTTTCCCTTTGCGCTGTTCTTCAAGGCATGAAACTCCGGAGAACCGGGCTTGATCCCCATCTCCTTTGCTACTGCTCCCCATCCTCCTTTACCCTTGTGACGGTTGAATGAGGCAAGGATCGCATCATGTGATTTATTCATTTGTTGTGCAATCTGCAATAACATAAATACATCCGCCGGGTTACCTCCCATCTTCACCATCAGTTCGTCTATCAGCTGATTCCCGCAGTTGAAACTGGTGTTCATTTCTACCTTAAAGGCTTTCATGTCCAGCTTTGCACTGGCGTTGAGTTCATTCAACTGAACATCGAGTTCCTTATCGCCTGTTCCGGCTTTAAAGGTTACTGTTTGGGCACTCATGGTATAAACCATAATAACAAAAAGATGCAGCAAAGTGGTTTTCATGGGACTGTTTTGAGTCGAATTTACTAAAACTCCGGAATAAATCTAAGCACCATGGCAATTCTTGTATTTTTTACCTGAGCCACAGGGACATGGATCATTTCTTCCTACTGTTTTTTCCGCAATGATGGGTTGCCGCTTTTCAGGAGTCTGATTGGCTTGCGGCTGGCTCTGCGGTCCGGGTCCGGCTCGCTCCGTACGGGAGGTCTGCAACTTGGGTTGCGACTGTCGTTGCTGCGGAGCCTGCCGCATCTGCTGATTATTCTCTCCCTGAATGGCACACTTGCTCAGGAAAGAAACCACTTCCCGGTTTGTACGGGAAAGCATCTGATTAAACAGGTTAAAGCTTTCGAATTTATAGATCAGCAGCGGATCTTTCTGTTCGTAAACTGCGTTTTGCACGCTGGTTTTAAGATCATCCATTTCCCTGAGGTGCTCCTTCCAGGAATCGTCTATCATGGCCAGCACAACAGATTTTGTCATTTCCAGCGATATGCTGGCGCCTTGTGTTTCATAGGCCTTTTTGAGGTTTGCAACGAGCTGCAGGGTTTTGATACCGTCTGTAATAGGCACTACAATATTCTCGAACTGCTGTCCTTGTGTTTCATACACATTTTTGATTACCGGCCATGCCCTGGAACTGAGTGCATTCGCCTGTTCGGCATAGTGCGTTTCTGCTTTAGAAAACACCTCGGCTGTAATCTGATCGGTTCCCAATCTATTGAAATCTTCTTCGCTCACTGGCGACTCAACGGATAAGGTCCGGATCAGGTCCAGATTAAAATTAGGGTAGTCTTTCACTTCATGATGATCGCTGACTACGAGTTGGCTCACATCATAGAAGGTGTTCGAAATGTCAATGGCCAGCTTATCTCCAAAGAGTGCGTTTCTCCGCTTCGTATATATTACATCGCGCTGGGCATTCATTACGTCGTCGTACTCGATCAGGCGTTTCCGGATTCCAAAATTGTTTTCCTCAACTTTTTTCTGAGCACGCTCAATAGAACCTGAGATCATGCCGCTTTGGATCACGTCGCCTTCCTTGTATCCTACGCGGTCCATCATTTTTGTAATTCTTTCCGAACCGAAGAGGCGCATCAGATCATCTTCCATTGAAACGAAGAACTGGGAGGAACCCGGATCACCCTGACGGCCGGCCCGCCCGCGAAGCTGGCGGTCTACGCGCCGCGACTCGTGGCGCTCCGTACCAACAATAGCCAATCCGCCCGCCTCCCTAACTCCAGGTCCCAGTTTAATATCTGTTCCCCTTCCGGCCATATTTGTGGCAATAGTAACGGTACCGGCCTTTCCGGCTTCCTGAACAATCTCTGCCTCCTTCTGATGAAGTTTCGCATTCAGAACATTGTGTCTTATTTTTCGCATGGTGAGCATCTTGCTCAACAACTCCGAAATTTCTACAGAGGTTGTTCCCACCAGCACCGGCCGGCCTGCGTTCACACACTTTACGATCTCCTCGATAACCGCAGTGTACTTTTCCCTCTTTGTTTTATAGATCAGGTCATTATGATCTTTCCGGGAAATATTGCGGTTAGTTGGGATGACTACTACATCCAACTTATAAATGTTCCAAAACTCCTGTGCCTCTGTTTCGGCCGTACCGGTCATACCGGCCAGCTTGTGATACATGCGGAAATAATTCTGCAGCGTAATGGTTGCATAGGTTTGTGTGGCTGCCTCCACCTTCACATTTTCCTTGGCCTCAATCGCCTGATGCAATCCGTCAGAATACCTTCTTCCCTCCAGAACACGCCCGGTCTGTTCATCAACGATCTTTACCTTCCCGTCTGCCAGAATATAATCCACATCCTTTTCAAACAGTGCGTATGCTTTGAGCAATTGCTGCACGGTATGCACGCGTTCGGACTTGATCGAATAATCACGTAGAAGTTCATCCTTCTTTTTCCGCTTTTCATCTTCTGTACCGGCTCCCCGCTCGATCTCCGCGATAATGGCTCCCACATCCGGAAGCACAAAAAAGTGCCGGTCATCCGTTGAGGAAGTAATCAGTTCAATTCCCTTCTCGGTTAATTCAACCGAATTATTCTTTTCATCGATCACAAAAAACAGCTCGGCATCCACTTTCGGCATGTGCTTGTTCTGCTCCGCCATATAATGATTCTCCGTTTTCAACAGCAACGCCCTGTTTCCCTGCTCTGAAAGGAATTTGATGAGTGCCTTATTCTTTGGAAGTCCGCGATGAGCCCGCAAAAGGGCAATGCCTCCCTCTCCTTCCTTTTCTCCTGCCTTTCCTTCAGCAATCAGCCGTTTCGCATCCGCCAGCGCCGTATTGATATAATTCCGCTGAGCATTGAACAACTTTTCTACTTTAGGCTTATAGGCCTGAAATTCCTGGTTATCTCCACGAGGTGTGGGACCGGAAATAATCAGAGGAGTACGCGCATCATCAATAAGGACGGAATCCACCTCATCCACAATGGCATAATGATGTTTGCGTTGAACCAGATCTCCTAGTTCCCTTGCCATATTGTCGCGGAGGTAGTCGAATCCGAATTCATTATTTGTTCCGTAGGTAATATCAGCGTTATAAGCAGCACGTCGTTCCGATGAATTCGGTTCGTGCATATCAATGCAATCCACCGTAAGGCCCAGGTATTCGAACAGAGGTCCGTTCCATTCTGAGTCGCGTCGGGAGAGGTAATTATTCACTGTAACTATATGCACTCCGCGTGCCGGGAGAGCGTTCAGGTAGACCGGGAGTGTAGCTACAAGTGTTTTTCCTTCTCCGGTAGCCATCTCCGAAATTTTACCCTGATGAAGCACGATGCCGCCAATCAGCTGCACATCGTAATGCACCATATCCCAGGTGACTTCATTGCCGGCTGCCATCCAGTGATTTTGCCAGGCTGCCGTATCACCGCTGATCCGTACATAACCTTTACGTACCGCAAGGTTCCTGTCCAGCTCTGTTGCTTTTACTTCCAGAACCGGATTCTCCTTTAAGCGTTTCGCTGTCTCCTTTACCACCGCAAACGCTTCGGGAAGAATTTCTTCGAGCTTTTCCTCTATTTTCTTCAGAATCTCCTTGTCCAGTTTTTCCGCCTCCGAGAACAATCGCTCTTTCGTGGGAATATCTGCGGCTGTTTCGGCTTCTTTTCGAAGCCGTTTCACTTCATTCTCTTCTATTTCAATGTATTCGGAAATGCGCTTGCGGAAGTTCGCCGTCATACTGCGCAGTTCATCGTGGTTAAGCTTCGCTATCTTTTCGGACGCCCGGTGAATCTCCTCCACCATGGGGCGGATCAACTTCAAGTCTCTCTCATACTTGCTTCCGAAGATCTTGGAAAGGAATCCGAGCATATTCATTAAATTGTATCCTGTTGTATCACAGGGGGAAAAGGATAACAAAAGTAAACTTTATTTGCCATGATCCGAAGGGAAGGGTCAATATTGATGCCAGGAAGACCGGGGAGGACGAATTGACAGGGAGAGATAAAAAAAACTCCCGGAAGCCAGGCTCCCGGGAGAAAAAAAAGGAGTTATAAACTCCTAATATTCATCCTCATTGAAGAAGAAATCCTCTTTGGTAGGATAATCAGGCCAGATTTCTTCAATGGATTCATACGACTCTCCTTCATCTTCAATTTCCTGAAGGTTTTCGATCACTTCCATAGGGGCGCCTGTACGAAGAGCAAAATCAATGAGCTCTTCTTTGGTCGCAGGCCACGGGGCGTCTTCCAGGTATTGTGCAAGTTCCAGTGTCCAGTACATAATTATCCTCCTTAGAGATGCTTTAAGGTAAAACGCAATTCAATCTAAAAGGTTGCTTTGCTCTCCTCCGCGCTCAGGGCCCTTGTGCAACATTCGTGCAAAAGTAGAAATTAGCCTCACATATCAAAGCTCCTGTGGAAAAAGATTCAAGGAAAGAAAAAGTAACTGAAAATCAGCCTATAAACGTGGCTTCCAGGGCATTTCAGGGCTCCCGGTGTCTGCCGAAATCCTCCGGGCCAGCACAAAGAGGTAATCAGACAGGCGGTTCAGGTATGTGATGATGATATTCTCCACAGGATGAGCCGCCGCCAACGCTACACTGAGCCTTTCCGCCCTGCGGCAAACGCAGCGTGCGATATGACAATACGACACCGTTGTGTGGCCTCCAGGCAGAATAAAAGATTTCATTTCAGGAAGACCTGAAAGCATCTCATCGATTTGCTTCTCCAGCAACTTCACATCCTCCTCACCAAGATCCGGCAATTTCATTCTTGCTTTTTCAGGATCCGATGCAAGGCTTGATCCGATGGTGAACAGGCGATCCTGGATCTCCCCCAGTATGTTTCCGAAAGGCATAGCTTCCTTCTGGTCGCGGATCAGTCCGATCCAGGAATTCAGTTCATCAACCGTACCGTAGGCTTCAATCCGTGCATGCGATTTCGGCACTCGCACACCACCTATGAGTGAAGTATCTCCTTTATCGCCGGTTTTTGTGTAAATTTTCATAACGCTGAATGATTGCTTTACCGGTTTGATGACTGGTTCAGAAGTTTAAATGAGACCGTTCCGCCGGGTGAACGAAAAACAGCAAAAAATAATCCGTCTGAAAATTCTCTCAGATCTATCTGTGCAGGGCTATGAAGGAATAAAACGATTTGTCCTGATCCGTTGTACACTGTTACCTCATAATCTCCTTCTGCTGTTTCCACATTGAAAATGCCGGGTCCCGGATTGGGGAAAGTTTTCACCTGCACCGCGGGAACAGTAAGCGCAGAAGTGACTATGGAAACTGTATCTGCGAATTTGCTTATCAGTTTGATATATGCAGCCTGTGTGTAAATTCCCACTTCTGTAACCTCCCAGGAATTCTCTGGCCAGGAAGTATTCCAGTCCTTATATGACTTCTGCACCGGCTGGTTCATGGGAGGTGAAATGGGCGGACCGGTATAAGAGCCGTCCGGCTGGTAGGTGGGATTAATGCCGCAGGTCAGAAAACCGGGAGGCGGTCCGATGTATGGTACGGCCGAACCGTCGTACACGGTTGCATCTCCGAACCAGCCGTGATAGATCTCACGGATCGGACGATCGGCGCCGTACACATCGCTTTTAACCAGAAAGGAATAATTAACGGCATTCACTCCATGAAAAAAGTGGATATAATCCTCTGCAGCATACCGGTAGGCAGGATGATTTGCCGAATTGATGTTGTATTCGATCATGTTCCAGAAAATGGATCCGGTTTCCGCCTTGAATTCATTGTTATTCCATACATAATCCGCATTCTTCATATATGCCCGGTACAGATCCGTTTGTGCAGTAACAGAAGGGAGCAGATCTCCATTATTGGCTGAAACGGAAGTGCTGCAGTTATTCCTGATAGCATTCACTACGGAAACCGTAGCCCCCGGAACGGTGGTGTAATACAGGAGTGCATCCTGGTACGCAGATTCAAACGGATACCAGTAGGTCCACTGGATAGGCTGAATGGATGAATAGTTGGCATCCACGTAACTCCGGTACGTAACATTGCCGGTTGCCGCGTAGAGATAAACCGCTGCCGTGAAGGATGTGGCAGACTGTGCATACTGGGAAATCTCCGGATTGGCACTACCAAAACCTGTATTGGCATAGGAGGAGAAGCCGGGATTATTCTGCAGCCATGTCCATGCCAGTTGGGCGCGGCTCAGCAGTGTGGCCCCATAGGTTTGCGTTGCCGGAATACTGCCGTACACGATCGCCGCGTGTGCGAAAATACTTGCCAGCGTACGGGTAGCGGAAGATGCCACACCGCCGTAGAATCGCTGCGGATTATCCGCTGAGGGCGGGCTGGCGCTGGGAAAACCCTGGGCAGATACCTTCATAAGTCCGCCCCCGTTGCTCTCCTGCATTTTCATCAGCCAGTCCAGCTCCCAACGGATCTCATCGAGAATGTCGGGTATTCCGTTTCCGCTTTCCGGTATTCCGTAGTTATCCGGAAAAATTCCCGGATTCTGTTCATAGGCATCAAGGAGATAGTGAACCGTGGCATGACAAAAATTGGTGTACTTGTTATAATCACCTGCATCGTGCCATCCACCCGAGAGATCCCGTTCCAGTCCGGTGTTGTTGGGCTGTGTAACATCCCTGCAGTTCAGATCCTGCATGGATCCCACATGGCAGGCTGTGTTGTCCGTATGCTGGGAGGAAGCATACGGCACCGATTTTGGCAGGCCGCAGCGCTGATAGTAGAGCGCTCTGATGGCATGTTTTAAAGCATTGTTATATACATCATCATTTATGGTAAATGTAAATGATCGTTTGTTACTGGAAGGATCATTGACATAATAATCGCCCTGCACATTTACAGAGGTAAATTCAAACCACCAGCCTTTGTCGCCCGACTGGGTATGCGTATTTCCGTTGTTCCAGGGAACCGGGCTTCCGGAAAACACGACCAGGTTGTCACTGGCACGCCTGACTTCCAGGACAGGACCAGGAGTGAAAGGAGAGGGAGCATTGTACCCTGTTTGCGGTTCTATGATCACTGCTACTTTTCGGGCATTCTGGCGGTATCCGATCTGGTCAATTCGGAAATGGTCGTCAATAACGGATTGGGATAAAAAGCAAGCTGGTGAGCAGACCAGAAGGGATAGAATCAATACCGATTTCATGAAATGAAAGTACGGAATTTCCGGAATCAGGCCGGAATGTGTACTTTTCGTATAGCCAGGTTTTTTTCATCCCTGTCTACCAGCCCATCTTTCAGGCGTACAATCCGGTGAGCATGCTGAGCTATATCCTCTTCATGGGTAACCACAATAATGGTATTTCCCAGGGCATGAATTTCTTCAAACAAAGCCATGATTTCAATCGATGTTCTTGAGTCAAGATTTCCTGTCGGCTCATCAGCCAGAATAATGGAAGGCTTATTGACCAGTGCACGGGCAATGGCCACCCGCTGCCGCTGACCACCTGAAAGTTCATTCGGTTTATGGTGCATTCTGTCTGAAAGTCCCACCTGTGTAAGCACTTCCCTTCCCCGTTCCTCTCTCTCCTTTTTAGGCAATCCGGCATAAACCAGCGGCAGGGTCACATTCTCCAGCGCATTCATCCGGGGTAGCAGATTAAAGGTTTGGAATACGAAACCGATCTCTTTGTTCCTGACTTCCGCGAGTTCATTATCCAGCATGCGGGCTACATTCTTCCCGTTGAGGATATAATCCCCACCTGTTGGAGTGTCCAGGCATCCCAGCATATTCATCAGAGTAGACTTACCGGAACCGGAGGGCCCCATGAGGGCAACATATTCATTTTTGCTAATAGTAACAGAAACATCCCGAAGGGCGTGAATGGTCTCCGTACCCACGGTGTATATCTTGGAAATATGTGATATTTCAATGATGGAATTCACGGAGTAAAGGTAGTGAGCAGGTCAGTCGTTCAGACAGGATTGGGATGAATGGCTGGATTAGGGGATGCTGGGGTATAAGGATATAGGGATATAAAGATACTCAGTACTTCAGGATAAAATCCTCCTTCGACAATCCCGGCTCGAAGAACACCAATCCCATATAGAAAAGATCCACCGTAACTTTGACCTCAGGATCCCTCTGAATCTCCTCCCAGGCCTCACACATTTCCTGTGACCAGTGGATATCGTCAACTATGAAAACAGTTCTGGGTGCACGTTGCGCTTTACATAAATGAAAATAGCGGAGGGTGGGATCTTTCCGGTGGTTCCCGTCGAAAAAAACCATTTCTGGTTGATGCGTCCGCAACACCTCGGGCAAGGTCTCTGAAAAATCCCCTACCCTCACCTCCACATTATTTAATCCGAGCTCGTTCAGGTTTTGCCGCGCGATCCCGGCGGTCTCAGGACAGCCTTCCAGGGAGATCACTTTAGCCCCGGAGGAAGCCAGGTATGCAGTGGAGATACCCAGGCTGGTACCGAGTTCCAGAATCACCCTTGGTTTAAAATATTCAGCAAGGCGAAACAGGAGTTCACCGTATTTTCCGGCTCTGCGAACTCTTCTTGCAATTGTTGCAATTCTACGCGCTCCTGAAGTACCGGTCCCAAAATCAGTGACCTGAATCTTCCGCTGGTCTTTCATCATGTTGCAGCGGATCTGCTCGATAGCCGAGTAGCAGTTGTAGCGCTGATTATTATTCAACACCTTTTCTACCAGATTAAACACAAAAGGCGAATGAACCCCGTGACGGGAACGCGCCTGAATCCTATATTTAAAAAAGGATGCTAAAATAGATTTTCAGTTTTGATAAAGATATTGCGCTTTCTTCATATTATACTATTTTTAGGGCATGAGATTTTTCCTCTACTTATGCCTGCTAATCCCCTTTACAATGAAATCGCAGAAAATATCCCCCCCTGCCCTGGTGATCCACGGTGGCGCGGGAACCATCTTAAAAGAGAACATGACTCCGGAGCTGGAGAAACTTTATAAAGCGGGATTGGAGAAAGCGCTTAAGGCAGGATATGATACATTGATGAAAGGAGGAACGGCCATGGATGCCGTAGAGATGAGCATTCGGGTTTTGGAAGACGACTCCATGTTTAATGCCGGAAAAGGTTCTGTATTTACACATAGCGGCACTTGTGAAATGGATGCCTCTGTAATGGACGGAAAAACCGGGAAAGCAGGCAGTATCGCCGGAGTGAAGGTGATCAAAAATCCGATTACCACCGCAAGAGGTGTGATGGAAAAAAGCCAACATGTAATGTTGATAGGCACGGGCGCAGAGGAGTTTGCGAAAATGCTTGGCCACCAGATTGTAGATCCCAGTTACTTTCATACCCAAAAGCGCATGGACCAGCTTAAAAAGATAAGGGAAAGCGAAAAGATACAATTGGATCATTCAGATACAACCGGCAATGTGAATCCCTCAGAGATAGAGTTCAATGATAAAAAATTCGGTACGGTGGGCTGTGTAGCTCTGGATCAGTACGGAAATATTGCGGCCGGAACCAGTACCGGGGGAATGACAAACAAAAAATGGGGGCGTGTGGGAGATGCGCCGATCATTGGCGCAGGCACCTATGCTAATAATAAGACCTGCGCTGTTTCCTGCACCGGCCATGGAGAATATTTTATCCGTCAGATCGTAGCGTATGATGTTTCGGCACTGATGGAATACAAAGGGTATTCACTTCAAAAGGCCGCTGAAGAAGTGGTGAATCAGAAATTGAAGGAAACAGGAGGAGAAGGTGGTTTGATCGGTATTGATACAAAAGGAAATATGGTGATGGTATTCAATACATCAGGTATGTACAGGGGCTGGATGAAGGGTGGAAAATCGGAGGTGAAGATTTATAAAGAGTAGGCAGTGGGCAGGCTGTCAGGCTTCGGTTAATTCGAATTCGTAAGATTCCATAATTGCATTTGCCAAAAGTTTTTTGCAGGCCTCTTCAACTTTTTTTCTCGCTTCCTCTTTGTTTGGGGCATCTAATTCCAGAGAAATATGTTTTCCGATCCGCACATTGACGATCTCATTTAAACCAATATTCTTCATGCTGGAGGTAACGGCTTTCCCCTGAGGATCCAATAACGCCTTGTGTGGCATAATGTCAATTTGAGCTATAAATTTCATAACGCAAAATTAAAAGATAGACCGAATTAAAATTTTAACTTTCAATAAAGTTATTCACGACCGATAGAAGAATATATACCAGAATGGCGAAAGGAACGCCGGTATATCCGAAGAAAATAACCAAGGCGGCCACGGCAGCGATCAGAATATACCGAATCTCATTATCCTGCCATTTATAGTTTTTAAATTTCAGGGCGAGCAGCTTCAGTGGCGCCACCAGCAGCACGCTCTGAATCACGCAGATGACCATCAGCACAGGAGTGGTGATTACGAGTTCGCGCCATATACCTCCACCGGTATCCACATGGAACAGATCTCCGAAAATGGAGGTAAGGATTCCTTTGAGCACCGAACCGGAGATTGGGTCAGCTGCTTCCACACCATAGATTAGCGGGAAGGAGGCGATAAACAATGCATTGGCAGGGGTGGGCAATCCGATAAAGGCATCGCTTTGGCGTTCATCAATATTGAATTTCGCCAGTCTCAGGGCAGAAAACACCGGAATCAAAAACGCAACAAAAGGCGCCAGCATAGCCGCATTGAATTCCGGCTCCTCTTTCACAGAGATCCCCAGGAGATTTGAGCCAAAGCTGATCGCACTGTCTACCAGATCAGGTAACTGGGTAAAAGAAATCAACTGAAACATGATTACTCCGGGCAGTACACCGAAAGTTACCATATCCGCTAGGCTGTCCAGCTGCTTACCAATGGCCGATGGTGCATTCAGTAAGCGGGCGGTGAAGCCGTCGAGAAAGTCAAATACACAAGCCAACCCGATCAGCCAGGATGAGACAACAAGATTTCCCTGAAATGCAAACACAATACCAATGCATCCGCACAGGAGGTTCAGGGAGGTTAATGTATTTGGTATAAATGACATCCGTTTAGGCTGAAAGTTTTTCCTTCCATCTCAGAAAAGGTCTTTCAAAGGTATGAAAACTAATCGCCGCCAGACCGATGGTTAAGGTCAGGATCAACAGAGGGCGCCATAAAAACATTACCACCGGTTCTTCTGATTCTCCGAACCAAAAGGCAGCCTTCCACACCAGGGTAATTACCACGCCGTGGTACATATAAAGTCCGTAGGAGATCTTTCCCAGATAGCGCACCACCCCAAATCTACCGGCACTAAAAAGACGATCAGGAGAGAAACACTGTTCAAAGATGATGAGCGCGAACAAAATGGAGAGGAAGAACCGCTCAAAGAGAATACCCAGCGCGCTGTCGTATAAACGGTGATAAAAAAATAAATTCAGCACCAGCAAGGTATAGACCAGAAACCAGGTAGAACGCTTCAGCGAGGCAAGATTCTCAAACAATTCGTTACGCCGGACCGCGGCCAATGCCAGGATCCCTCCCACCCCAAAGTTTCCCAGTAAGCTCACCGTATGAAACATCAGCATTTCGGAACGATCGGAAAAATACCAACGGAAAAAAAGAGAAACGAAGATCAGCAGGAGGCAAATTTTCAGCAGGTGATTTCGCATCCAGGTAAGTACCGCTCCCCAAAAAATATAGAACTGTTCCTCCACACAAACTGACCATAAAAAAACCAGGAAAAACAGGAAGTGCGTTCCATCGCTGATAATTCCGAAATTCAGTGTAAAGCTTAAAAAATACCCTATAGATGGCAGCGGCTCCGAATCAATACCCCAGCGGGCAAGTATCCACTGTCCGGCAAAACCCATACCGATCAGGAGGAAATACAAGGGCCAGATCCGAAGTGCCCTCCGGACAAAATACTTCTTAAAGTCTACCCGGCTCCTTCTCTCCGCTTCATTCAAAAGAGTATAGGTGATCAGGAAAGAAGAAAGGACAAAGAAAAAATCCAGTCCGACAAAACCCAGGTAATTAAGATCGCGGAGCATATCCCCGAACTGAGCCGTAGACTCTTCGGTGGCACCCGAAAAAGCATGAGCAAAAAAAATGAAGCAGAATCCGATAAAACGGAGACCATCCAGATTGGGCAGATAGGCATTCACTCCTCAAATATCGTTATATCCCTCTTAGAGACAATAAATTAGGATTTTTTCCGTTTACAAAGCACATTGTCAAATCGCACGTTTTCACTAACTTAGGCATCCCGAACATGAGAAGAGTCTTCGCTTTAACGCTAACCCTGACCCTGCTTTTGAGCGTGTTGCAGGCACAGGTCAGAAAATACAGTAACGAATTCCTGTCTATTGGGGTTGGTGCGCGGGGGTTGGGAATGTCCAACGCAGTGGTGGCGATCAGCAATGACGTAACCGGAGGTTACTGGAATCCGGCCGCACTTCACGGCGTGGGATCCGATCTGCAGATTTCACTAATGCACGCCAACTACTTCGCCAATCTGGCAAAATATGATTACATCGGAATCGCCAGGCGTTTCGATTCATCCAGTGTGGGAAGTTTTTCTTTTATCCGGTTCGGTGTAGATGACATTCCCAACACTACCGAACTGATAGATAATCAGGGAAACGTTAATTACAATAATATCACCACATTTTCAGCAGCCGATTATGCCTTTATTTTCTCTTACGCGAGAAATTTCGGAATACCGGGCTTACAAACCGGCGGAAGTTTCAAAATTATCCGCCGCAAGGTAGGGGACTTTGGAGGAGCCTGGGGATTCGGGCTGGATGCAGGAGCGCGGCTGGACAAGGGTCGCTTTGTTTATGGTCTTATGCTGCGCGATGTTACCAGTACATTTAACGCCTGGAGTTTTAACCTGAGCGAAAGCATGAAAGAAACCTTTCTGCTGACAGGAAATGAAATACCCGAAAGCTCTGTCGAAATTACCCTTCCGAGAATGATTACCGGGCTGGCTTACCGGATTGATCTTACGGCAAAAACATCGATGGTTGCAGAAGCCGACCTCGACTGGACATTTGACGGTAAGCGAAACGTGCTGATCCGGACCTCTGTGATGAGCATTGACCCTCACCTCGGTGCCGAATTTGCCTACAAAGACCTCGTTTTCCTCCGGGGCGGAATCGGCAACATTCAGCAGGAAACCGATTTTGACAATAAAAAACACCTTACTATCCAGCCGAATATTGGTCTTGGTTTGCGCCTCCGGAAGATTCGCCTTGATTATGCCATGACCGATATAGGCGACGCATCCGTGGCGCTTTATTCTCACATTTTCTCGCTTCGTTTCGACATTACCAAAAAAAACCAGTGATTTGAAGAGACTTTACCTTGCTGTTCTTTTCTTCCTTTCACTTTACGTTGCCAGGTCTCAGCCTTACGGTAACGAATGGATTAATTACTCCCAGAATTATTACCGCATACCGATTGCTGCAGAAGGCATCTACCGGCTGGACTCCGCAGCACTTGCCGCTTCTGGCATTCCCCTCAACGGACTAGATCCCCGTCGGTTTCAGATCTTTTGCCGCGGACGGGAACAAGCGATCTTTGTGAGTGGAGAAGCTGATGGTATTCTGAACACTGGTGACTTCATTGAGTTTTATGCGCAGAAGAATAACGGACACCTTGATTCGGCGGTATATGATACAGCGGCAGTTCCCAACCCGTATCATTCGCTTTATTCCGACACCTCCGTTTATTTTCTGACCTGGAACAGCTCTCTGGCCAACCTGCGACTTGCACCCGTAACAGACAATACATTCACTCTGTATACTCCGGATCCTTATTTTTTCAGGGAACTCTTGTTCATGACGTCCGCTTATTACCATGCGGGGCCCGTTACTTTTTATGGCTCGTATAACGGATTTTTTCATTGCACCGAAGGGTGGATGAGTGCGCCGTTTTATAAGGGGCAAACATTGCCCGTTACCTTCAACACCTCTTTGCGATATGCAGGAGGTCCGGATGGTACACTCACCACTGTTATTGCCGGGGAATCGGACGATTTTACAAACTTTTCATTGCCAGATCATGAATTGCGTCTGGAATACAACACGAATTCAGGAACCACCCTCCTGGCCGATTCCCTTTTTAACGGCTATAAGCTGATCACGCTGACATTTACTATCCCCTTATCAACACTCACGAATAGCACAACATTTTCTCATATCAGCGTTAATAATCCATCGTTCACCTGGAACAATACAACCGCACTGAGTTATTCCCGTTTACGCTTCCCCCAGATCATGGACCTGGAAAATCAGCCAAAATACACATTGCACATACCCGATAACGGTTCCCAGAGTAAGGCCTATCTGAGAATTTCCAATTTTAACGATCAGGGCGGGAACGTATTTCTTTATGATCTCACAAATCGTTTGCGTATTCAGGTAGTTGCCGATTCCGGTTTCCACAAAGTCCTTGTACCCAACGCAGGCAACATGAAGGAATGCTACCTGCATGCAGAAAATTCTGTGATTTCTCTCAGCGGTGTAACCCCGGTGGGAACGAACGCACAATTCACCTATTATGGCGCTACAGGATACGATTCTGCTTTTATCATTATTACGCACAGCAGATTGTGGAATGAATCCGCACAGTACGCCGCTTACCGCTCCGGTGTTCCGGGAGGATCCAATCACGTACTACTTGCTGAAATCGGACAGCTTTACGATCAATTTGCGTGGGGAATAAAATATCATCCGGCGGCCATCCGGCGTTTCGCTGACCTGTGTTGGGACAGTGCATCGGTAAAACCGGAACATCTTTTTCTCATTGGAAAATCCATTGTTTTCCCTGATGCGCGCGATTACTATCCGTATTTGCAGGATGTACTTGTTCCCACCTTTGGTTACCCGCCTTCCGATGTATTGTTAACTGCTAATCAGAACGGGGCAAATATTGAACCCCGCATTCCCACAGGAAGACTTTCCGCGCTCACCGGAGCAGAAGTACTGGACTATCTTGCCAAGGTGCAATCGCATGAAGTCAACCCATCTGCGGAATGGATGAAGCATGCCCTTCATTTCGGAGGCGGCACCACACAGCTTGATCAGCAAACCTTTGCCGGATTTTTAACCGGGTATGAAAACACTTTTGAGGACACACTGTTCGGGGGTTTTGTTCATACCTTTCTCAAGACCACTTCGCAACCCATCCAGATTACGCTGTCTGACTCGGTAAGGAACCTCATCAACAATGGTGTTTCACTGATGACTTTTTTCGGGCACGCCTCCGGAAACTCCTTTGATCAAAATCTCGACGACCCGGCCAATTATAACAACAGCGGCCGCTACCCCTTTATCCTCGCAAACTCCTGCTTCTCGGGAGATTTTCACGCACCTCCCAACTCCTTTGTCAGCAACGCCTCGGAGCTCTGGGTGGTCAATCCCAAAGGAGCCATCGGGTTCCTGGCCTCCGTGGGTCAGGGTATTACCTATTACATTGACCAGTTTGCACAACAAATGTACCGGCAGTTCGGGCAAATCAATTATGGCAGCAGCATTGGAGAATGCATGCAGGCAGCAATTGACTCGGCGCAGGGAACCGTTTCCGATCTTTTTATGAACATAACACTCATGGAGTACAATCTTCAGGGTGATCCATCTGTACGCCTTAATCCGCAGGATAAACCCGACTATGCCATTGCCGATTCCAGTGTATACTTTACCCCCGGGCCAGTGATCACGGCGGAAGTTGACTCCTTTGAAATGAATATAGTGATTACCAACCTGGGGCGGGCTCCCCGCGATACGGTGATTGTTGAGCTGAAGCGAATATTCCCCGACAACTCGGAGAGCATATATACCCTTCCCGTACCCTTTGTGTTGTTCCGTGACACTCTGCAGGTACGAATGCCCGTTGATCTGATCAAAGGACCCGGCATTAACCGGTTTGAAGTATGGGTAGATTCCCCGCAGCAAATTGACGAAGGAAACGAAGGGAATAATCAGCTGCTGACACCGGCCCAATTGTTCATTGTATCAGGAGATATTGTGCCTGTTTATCCGTACGAATTCGCAATTATTCCTAATGACACGGTTACACTTAAAGCCTCCACCGGAGATCCGTTTGAGGCACCTCATAATTACCGGTTTGAGATTGACACAAATGATCTTTACAGTAATCCGCTCAGCGCCCTTGTGGTTTCCGCCCCCGGCGGAGTGATCAGTTGGACACCCCCACTCACGCTCACGGACACCACTGTATATTTCTGGAGGGTACGGCGGGATACATCGGACACGGTGAATTATCGCTGGAAAGAATTCTCCTTCCAGTATGTTCCGGGGAAACGCGGTTGGGAACAGTCGCATTTTTTCCAATTTAAGAATAATGACCACGTTTTTGTAAAACATAACCGTCCGACACGCACCTGGGATTTTGTGCCGGTAGGAAAAACATTAACAGTTGACTGTTACGGACAGCAGCCGCCGTTTTACAATTATAGCGAGATGTCGGCCACGCAGTACAAACTGGATCTCTCGGTTCAGGAATATGCCGGTTGCGGCTTTGTGAATGCGATGTTGGTGGCAATTATTGATCCGGTGACGCTGCAGCCCTGGGGAAACCGCTGGTTCGATGCGTCAAATAATGTAATGCTGAACCCCACTCACTTTTTTGGAAACGCCAACGATATTCCGAGCGGAGGGCCCTGCGGACGAAACCGTGTAGAAAAATATTTCATTTTTCAGTGGGATCAGGCCGCGCAATTGGCCGGCATGAAGAACCTGCTGGAGAATGTGGTTCCAAACGGATATTACATCCTCGCTTACAGCTGGCTGAGCAGTGCAGCGAATCTGTGGGTTGACACTTCCCTGTACACAACCTTTGAAACACTCGGATCGGATACAATCCGTGACATTGGCGATGTGCCCTATATTTTCTTCTGTAAAAAAGGAGACCCGGGAAGTGCCCAGGAGGTGGTGGGAGCACAGATGGATTCCTACATCAATTTCACCGCCGTACTGAGCAGCAATTCCGACGCAGGAAATTTTACCGGACCGCTGATTGGTCCGGCCATGAGCTGGGATTCCATTTCCTGGTATCAGCATGGTCTGGAGAATCCCACGGCCGACAGTGTGAGTCTGAATGTGTATGGTGTGAACAACGCGGGCGCAGAAACCCTGCTGCAAACCTACCCCCCTTCCCAGTATGCGATCGACCTCAGTTCGCTGAATGCAGCCACCTATCCATACCTGCGATTGAATCTTTTTATAAAAGACGACAGCCTGGGTACTTCCGCTCAGATGGATAAATGGCAGGTGTTCTATCAGCCTGCACCTGAAGTTGCCGTTCACCCTCCTCTTGGCTGGAGTTTGTATGCCGACACCCTGGCGGAAGGGGATTCTGTGAAATTCAGGGTAGCCGTGAAAAACATCTCCGAATTCTTCATGGACAGTATGCAGGTGAACCACTGGGTGATTGACCGCAACAGGGTATCCCATCCCCAAACCATTTACTTCTCCGCATCGCTCTACCCCGACAGTTCCCTGCAAACGACCATCACGCTTCCCACCGAAGGTCTTGCAGGCCTCAACCAGCTTTGGATGGAGATCAATCCTGTGGGCACAGCCTTTACACAACGGGAGCAATATCATTTTAATAATATTGCCACCATTGACTTTTTTGTGGGCGATGACAAGATCAATCCCCTGCTGGATGTAACGTTCGACGGAGTGCACATTCTCAACGGAGACATTATTTCCGCCCGACCGGATATTCTGATACAACTCAAAGATGAGAACCAGTTTCTCGCACTCAATGATACCGCCGATTTTAAACTCTGGCTGAAATACCCCGGTGCCAGTACTTACACCCGGTTCTATTTCAATGACCCGCGCCTGATTTTCACTCCCGCAGCGCTTCCTGACAACAGCTGCCGCATTAATTTTCTCCCTGTGCTTCTGCTAGATGGTGTATACGAGCTGCTTGTACAAGCGCAGGACCGCAGCAATAACCTTTCAGGTTCCATGGATATGAGAATTTCTTTCGAAGTGGAAAATAAACCCTCCATTACGGAAGTGATGAACTATCCGAATCCATTTTCAACGTCTACCCGATTCGTATTTACGCTCACCGGTTCCGATCTCCCTGAAACCTTTACCATTCAGATTCTCACTATTACCGGAAAAGTAGTTCGTGAAATCAGTAAAGAAGAACTGGGGCATATTCATATCGGCCGGAATATTACGGAATACGCCTGGGACGGCAGGGATCAGTACGGTGACCTGCTGGGGAACGGAATTTACCTGTACCGGGTTATGACCCGTCTCCACGGCAACGCTATAGAACACCGTGAAAGCGGGGCAGATCCCTTTATTCATAAGGGTTTCGGGAAAATGTACCTGATGCGGTAGAGCTGGCACGGAATTTGCCTATTTTTAAACTATACGCTCCCAGGAGCGTCTAACCAATAAATAAACGCAATGAAAAACCTAAAAAACCTCCTGTTGATTTTCCTGATGGCCGCCGTGGCCGTTCCTGTAGCCGCACAGAAAAAGAAAGTAGTTGTTGTAAGCCCCGGAGGGCATCCAAAAGTTGAAAAACACCATGCACGAAAAGTACTGCACCGGACCGCGGTGGTTATTTTTCACGCGCACAAATGGGTAAAACAGGGTAAGAACTATACCGGTGATCTGGCGAAAGCAATCGCGCATCAGCGTTTTGCCAAAAAGCTATATGCTCAAGGTAAATACCACCGTGCCATACATCAAAGCCGGGTAGCCCGCCTTTACGCGATTAAAGCGATCAAGGCCAATAAAGGAACCGACATTGAGGAAAGTAAGATTACAGAAGAAGAAAAAGAACTCTTCAAGAGCGGCCCGAGCGACGACGAACTGATCAAGGAGATGAACGCACAGAATCCGGGCGCCAAATACAGCGATGAGGACAACCTGATCTCAGAACCGGACATTGACCTGAACGCAGACGAATAAAACACTCAAATATCCCTTGAAGAACGTCCGGTCCTGAGTGGCCGGGCGTTTTTCATTTTATACCTTTGCCGTGCATGAGTACACTCCGGATTCTTTCACTGATGATGATTTCAGGTGCTTTGCTTGCACTTAGCTGGCCGGGCGTGGGTCATCCCGGGATCCTATTCATTGCATGGATTCCATTTCTGTTTGCGGAGGAGTTCATGGGAGAACAGCACCGCGCGGGAAACAAATTGCGTTTCTTTCTTTTCGCCGTACTCTGTATGCTGATCTGGAATCTTGGCGCTACCTGGTGGGTTTGGAATTCCTCTGCAGAAGGCTCTCTAATGGCGTTCTCTCTGAACAGCCTGCTTATGGCGCTGGTGTTACTGCTGGCCCATACGATAAGAAGGCGCGTGAATCGCAGTGCCGGCATCCTCGTATTTATTGCACTTTGGATGTCTTATGAATGGTTTCATCACCGCTGGGATCTTACATGGCCCTGGCTCACGCTTGGAAATGCATTCGCCGGGATCACACCCCTTGTGCAATGGTATGAATTTACGGGTACCCCGGGTGGGACATTATGGGGGCTGGCTGTAAATTTCTCCCTCTATGAAATGATCCGGACTTTCCTGAAGGGCAAAAAAAACGCCGGGTGGAAACAAACTGCAATTGCAGGCACCATCCTGCTTTTTCCCATGCTGGTTTCCTTTCTGCTCCTTCCGAAGCCGGAGACCGAAAAAACCGGAGTTCATCTGGTAGCGGTTCAGCCAAACTTCGATCCGTACAAGGTAAAATTTGACATGGGGCCCGACAAGCAAATGGATATATTTCTTCACATGGCAAAAGAGAAGCTACGGCCTGACACCCGTTTTCTTCTTTTACCGGAAACCTCCGTGAGCGATGGGATCTATGAAGACAGATATGAAGAATCCTACAGCGTATACCGTCTGATTGAATTCGCGCGTGAGCATCATGGGCTTAATATCATTACCGGTGCATCCACCTGGAAACAATTCCGTCAGGGCGAAACGCCCACGCCAACGGCCCGCCAGTACGGAAACGACTGGTATGAAGCGTACAATTCGGCACTGTGGATTGACTCCTCCGGCGTAAGGGAGGTGTATCATAAATCCAAACTGGTTCCCGGAGTGGAACAGCTTCCCTACCCTGCCCTCTTCGGGTCGCTGAAAGACTGGGCGCTGGATCTTGGCGGCACCTCCGGAAGTTTAGGTACGCAGGAAGAAAGAGAGGTATTTGCCGTTCCTTCAACCGGGGTGGTGGCTGCCCCTGTGATTTGTTACGAATCTATTTTTGGTGATTTTGTCAAAGGGTATATACATAAAGGGGGCAATGCCATTTTCGTTCTGACCAACGACGGATGGTGGGGAGATACCCCCGGATACCGTCAACATCTCGAATTTGCCCGTTTGCGCGCTATTGAATTCAGGGTTCCGGTGGTACGCTGTACAAATACTGGAGTTTCCTGTGTTATTGCTCCAGACGGGACTGTGGAAAAACAAACCCGATGGTGGACCGCGGAAAGCATGGAAGCATTCATTCGTCCGGGTAAGGCAGATACATTCTATTCCCACTGGGGCGATTGGCTTTCCTACTGTATGATTCCCCTGGGGCTGCTTAGTCTCATCCTTCCCTTTGTGCGGCGAATCCAACGATAGGATTTCTATCTTTGACAGGCATGAAAAAAGGGATTCTCCTGCTTAACCTGGGCACACCCGACAGTCCTGAACCACCGGACGTAGCTACGTACCTTCGGGAGTTTCTGATGGATGAAAGGGTGATTGATGTAAACCCCGTCTGGAGGTATATTCTGGTGAACTGGATCATTGTACCCTCACGTTCAAAATCTTCATCTGCTTTATATAAGAAGATCTGGACCAAAAGAGGTTCCCCCCTGCTTTTTCACGGGCGGGATCTGCGGGATAATCTGGCTTCAGTTCTGGGAGAGGAATACATCGTTGCACTTGGGATGCGTTACCGCAATCCGTCGGTACGGGAGGCGCTGATACGTCTGAGAGATCAGGGAGCCGGCAGCATTCACGTGCTTCCACTCTATCCCCAATATGCAAGTTCCAGCACACAATCATCCCTCGAAGAAACCGAACGCTGCCTTCATGAACTGAACCTGAAAGTGCCGGTGAGCCGAACCACATACTTTTTTAATGATCCAGGTTTCATCCAGTGTTTTGCACACAACGCCGGCAAATTTGATCTCACAACCTACGATCATTTTCTTTTTAGTTATCACGGCCTGCCTGAACGGCATATCTACCAGTCGGCCCGCGAATTAGGAATCTCCTCCTGTTCCATCGGAACCTGCTGTGATCAGCTTACACCGGATAATGAGCGCTGTTATCGTGCAGCGGCATTCGCTACCACACGGATGCTGGTGAAAGAACTGGGCATCCCGGAAGGGAAGTATACAACAGCGTTTCAGTCGAGGCTCAACAACAAATGGCTTAAACCCTTCTCCGATCACATGATTCGTGAATGGGGGAAAGCGGGAAAAAAGCGAATTCTGGCATTCTCTCCATCGTTTGTTGCAGACTGCCTTGAAACCACGTATGAGGTGGGAACAGAATACCTTGAGATCTTCCGTGAACATGGCGGGGAACAACTTGATCTGGTTCCTTCGCTGAACGCAGATCTTTCCTGGGCGGAGGCTCTGGCAGCGATGATCCGGAAATAAAAACGTCCGGACGAACCGCCCGGACGTTCCTGTGAACGTTTAGTTTCAGTAAAATTTGTACCGCGTATCCTGTATTCCTGCTTTATCGCGAAGGATGTTAGAAACGGAGGCGTCTACCCGGTACTGAAGATTAGTTTTCAGATTGATTTTCTGCTGAGTATAATCCTTTGATTCCGGCGCCGGTGTTACCTTCTCCACCATCACGATGTACACACCCTGCTCACCCATTAAAGGTTTAGACATTTTACCCGGTTCCAATGCGAAAACGGTTCCCATGAGGGTCATTTCGCGGCCAAGCCCCGGCACAGAAAAATCATTATAACGAATACCAGGAACACTGTCCACAGTCAGCTGGAGCTTATTCGCGATTTCGCTGAGGCTCTTACCGGACTTCGCAAATTCCTCCATGAACATTTTCGCCTTTTTCTCCTTCTTCGCACCCAGCTCTACCTCCACCTTCTTCTGCTCCAGGGTTGCGAAACCTTTCGGATGAAGTTCAGTGACCACCGGTATTACATACTTATTATCATATGTAAAAGGTTCCTTACACACGGTTCCCTGAGGGTTAGTGAAGACCCAGCGAATAAGATCGCGCGCGTTATCCACACCCGGAATTCCGCGGGCGGTGGTAGTAACGGTCTCAGCGGTACGCATATTCATGCCTTTCTCCTGAATTCCTTTGCTGAATGTTTCAGCATTGTCTCCATACTGGGTAAGAAAATCCAGCGCTTCGTTATAAATATCATTTTTGGTTTTAGCAGAAGGGATTACCGTTTTCTGGATTGTACCGATCCTGTAACGCGCCGATTCCTTTCCCTTATCCAGTACTTCGATAAGGTGGAACCCATAAGTGGTTTCCACCACTACCAGATCTCCTACTTTTCCTTCAAAGGCGGCGGTCTGGAATTCAGGTACCATAGCCCCTTCCTTGAACCAACGGTAGGCTCCCAGGTCTTCGCGCTTCTTTTTCACTTTCTTCGACGGATCCTTCTTGTCCGGGTAATCGTAAAATGATCCGGAGTCTGCAGAATATTTCTGAACCATATCCGGAAACTGAACCTTTTTCTTCTTGAGAAGATTAAGAATACTGTCGGCCAGGGCCTTTGACTGTTCTTTAGTTCGTGTTACAGAAGCGGCGGCGCTGGGAGAACCTGCGTAATTAAACAGGATATGGCGAACGGATGCGGAATCAGGATATGACTTCACATCCATCACTTTACTCACTTTCCAAATTGTTCCCTCAAGGTAAGGTTTGGTGACATAGCCTTTACCTGTTTTCACCAGCTGTGAATCCGCACTCAGGGAGGGTGGGAGCTGCATTAACTTCAGAAAGCTGCCGTCGATATTGGGATTTTCAGATTCACGAACAATAATCTGGGTGTCATTTTCTGTTTTAGCAAACTCATCGGCAACTCTGTTAATTTCCTTTTCCGCGTCGGCCTTGTCCTGATCGGAGGGTAAGACGTCAAATACCAGGTAATCCACTTTGGCAGAAAGTTCCTGCTTCCAACGGGCCTTGTTTTCATTATAATACTTCTGCATTTCCTCCTCGGTTACAGTTAGGGTACTGTCAGCAACTGCATTGTATCGCTTCAGCACATAACGGAAACGAACGGAGGTCTGAGACATTTTATAATCCTGCTTGGCGTAGCTGGTGGTAACCTGCAGTCCTTTTTTAAGTAAATTAAAATATTTGTTCTGATACTTATTATCGCGAACGCTGATTTCAAAATCTTTCCACTGTTCCCAGAGCTTCTCTACCTGCTTGTCCGTTGCAGCTCTTTTACTCAGTTCGTCAACATACTGTTTAATTTTCTGTCCGCTCAGCTGACCCTTTTCATCCACAAAGTTCTGGTTGATCTGTCCCGACTGCTGATCGGTAAATGCAGGCACGATCATGGGATCGGGAGGTACACCAAGAAAAATATCTGTAAGTTCCGCATCGGTAACATTGAGTCCGAGCGACCGGTATTCCGGTTCCATAACCAGCTGACGGATATAAAATTCCCAGGTGATGTTGCTCACCATGTCCGACATATTATCATCCATGCTGCTTGCTTCGGAGTTTCTCATCTGCCTGTCTGCGTTCAGATTAAACTCCATATTGTATTCCTCGTATTTGATCTTTTTACCTGCGATTACACCAACGCTCATATCTTCACCGAAGATGCTGAACCCGCTTTCAAAAAGGCCTGTCATTACAAATGCCAGGAGAGAAACACCCACAATACCGGCGATAAGTCCGGAGCGCTTCCTTAAATTGCCTATAGCTGCCATATTCTATTGATTTTCAGGGGGACGAAGATACGATTCTTTGGACGTTTAAGGAAATCCGCGGACCTATATAATCTACTGAATACCAGTACCATATCACTCGTCCCGCTTCACATTAACGAGTTCAATGCGTCCACGGGTAACGTTGGTAATGGTAAAGGTATATGTTCCGATCCGGATGACTTCACCTTGCCGGGGTACGCTCTGGTGGTGATGCAGGATAAATCCTGAAAGGGTTTCGTACTCCTCTTCCTTCTCGAGGTCAAAACTATATTTTTGATTCAGGTGATCTACTTCAATTCGGCCACTGAAGAGAAACTCGCGCTCTGATATCTTCCGGTCTGTAAGTTCCTCCTTATCATGTTCGTCCTCGATCTCGCCGAAAATCTCTTCCATCACGTCTTCCATAGTAAGAATTCCGGCGGTTACGCCGAACTCATCCACCACCACCGCCATGCTTTTTCTCTGTTGGATAAATAAAGTGAGTGCATCCCGTGCGGGCATAGATTCGGGCACTATAATAAGGGGAAGCAGTACACTGCGAAGCGTTTCGGGATGGCGAAAGAGCTCATGGGAATGAATATATCCAACGAGCTGATCCACGGTTCCGTCAAACACCAGTATTTTTGAGAGCCGGGTATCAATAAATTTTTGCCTGAGTTTGCTGACCGGACTGTTTGCCTCCACTGCAACAATCTCCGTCCGAGGAACCATACATTCCCTAACTTTTACTTCCGAAAAATCCAATGCATTCCTGAAAATGGTTACTTCATGATCCATTCCGCTCAGATCCTTTTGCCCCACGGTTTCTCTTACCAGGTTGTCCAGGTCTACCCGTCCAAAGCTGGTTTCAGTTTCCGTAACTTCCACACCGGCCATTCGCTTGAGTAGCTGGTTAGATATAAAAAGAGAAATGAATACAATCGGTGAAAGTATCCAATAGATAATCATCAGCGGCACGGCGAAAACGCTCAGTAGTCCGTTGGGGTTAATCCGGAACAGGCTTTTCGGAATATACTCCGCCGCCACCAGAATAATCAACGTAGAGATCAATGTGGTTAGAACCAGATTCAGCAGGTCGTGACTGATCCACCGTCCAAAATATCCGAAGAGAACTGTTTCCATAAAAATGGAAAAGATCACCAGTGCAATACTATTGCCAACAAGCATGGTGGCGATGAAATGGGCGGGTTTGCGGACAAAATAGGAGATAATTCCCGCGTTCAGTCCTCCCTGTTTGGTGCTCAGCTCGATTTTCAGCTTATTGGCAGTCAGAAACGCAATCTCCATCCCGGAAAAAAAAGCAGAAGCAGCAACAGCGGAACAAATATAGATCCAGGTAGCGCTCATTACTTTCTGTTCTGTTTCTCCTTTGCCATTTTTTCCATATACATTTTTGATCTCCGGCTGTTGAGGGCGATCATGAGCACAGCAACAAAAAGAAACGCCAGAAACAGGTAGGCATCCTTATTCTGACCCTTGATCAAAGAAACTACGGCGGAGTACAGTGAAACCAATCCCAGCGCCAGCCAGAGAAACATCAGGATTCGAACCCTGATCCGGAACATCTTTTCATTCATCCTGTTCGTCTTCTATATATTTGGTACCTGTTGGTTCCAGTATATCATAATCCGAAAAATCCTGACTGGCTACGAGTCCTTTCCCTTCCATAATTTCATCCTTTCTTCGGATGCGCACCGGCTCATTGGTAAACACCTTTGCCTCCTTTCTCGACCAGATGAGCTGTTCTGTCTCGAGGCGTTCTCCCCTTTCATTCAGTACCACCACATTTCTTCTCACCTCCATCTTCTCCTCGCCTTCGTAATTGATCGCATAATCCGCTTTTAACCACGATTTCACTTTCCCGGAATCGTCGAAAAACTCCACAAATACTCCCTCCGGCAAAATGATCCGGTGCGAGGGCTGCTCGTAGCGTTCCATCCGCGGAGCAGTTACCCGGACCTTCACATTGGCCGAATCGCTATAGATAAGTTCAACACCAAGGGCCGTTTCGGCCGGCAGGCTATCAGGCCGGATCAACTTTACCGTTGAGATATCATTCTCACAGGAAAAAAACAGGAGCAGCAAAGCCGGAAGGAACAAAAGCGGCTCCCTCAATCGTATTTTCGGCGTATGAACCATTTTTCGTTAAGTGAGAATCCGATGCCCAGTTTCACAAATTGCTCTTGCACTAGGCCATTGTCAGTGGTTCCTCTCTGACCGACTTCTACCGACAGATTCAGGATATTCTGTACATACATATCCACTGCCCGCATCTTTCTCATGGGGAGTCCTACTCCGAAAGTGAGGCTCATTTCCGTGAGTTGAACATCATTGCCAAGCACGAGGTAATGTGTGGCGTACTTAAATCCCCCACGGTACTGTATCCTTCTTCTGAAATTGCTGCGCCCGTCGGCATACTTATCAGGAATGATCTGAAAACCGACAGAGAGGCGATTTCCCGTTGTAAATTTTCCCTGCTGACCATTTATCACCGACTGACTCCAATCCTGCATAAAATAATCCACCCCCAGGAGAAAGCGTTCTCCTTTGCGCAGGATAATTCCGCCGCCGATGGCCAGGGGAAACTGAATTGTATCCTTCACATCCTCTTCGAAAAGAGCCGTATCGCGTGCTATTTCAATCAGTGAATTGAACTTGAGCAATTCCGCGAGTGTGGTAGTACGTGCGATAAATGTGGTGGGCAGTGAGGCGGCAGCACCAAGTACGGCCGACCATTTTCCTCCCAGCTTCAACTGATACTGAAGTCCGGCTTTAAAATAAACATCATTGAACTGAACAGACCGGATCATCCGGGTATTGAAATACATTCCGGTAGACGGAAACGAATCGCGGTAGGTGGAACGCACAGCTCCGAACAGCCATCCTGCGGTTATTCCTGCCGAGAGATTCTTTATCCGGAATCCATTGGAGAGGAACAATTCATTGATTCCTCCGGAGCCCTGGTAATTGTACCTGACTGTACCCACACTGTCTACCTCCTCCGAGGAACCCACATTATATCCGGACGTAGAAAAGGGCTGCAGTCCGAATGCCATGCCCCAGTTATTTCTCCTGCTCATCGGCACTCCGAAAACCATTTGTCCCAGCGACAGCCGGTTGGTAAAAAGTTGCTCCGAGGAGGTCTGAATGGAAGAAGCGGTGTTAGAAAGGGAAATATCAAAAACCGTCAAACGCAGGGAACTCAGCGAAGCGGGATTAGAAAGGTTGACATGAAAAGGCGCTGTTGTATCATTCCGCAATGCAAAACCCAGTCCGCTCATTCCAACGCTGTTTCCGGAATTGGCATAGTTCAACTCTCCCAGTCCGAAGCGGGAGTATGGGGACGAGGTGGATGTTTGAGCTGAAAAAGAAAGTGGTAACAGCAGGGAAATGAATACCAGCTTACCCGGAAATTTTCTGCACATTGAATTCAAATATCTCATGTAAACCGTCCAGGATCAGATGGGGAACTGCAAAGATGCGCATTTTCAGGCTCTTAACAAAACAGGAGGCATCACCGCCTGTAAGAACGACCACCAGTCCCGGATATTTCACTTTATACGCATTAATCATTCCTTTAACTTCCTCAACGGCCCCATTGATAACACCCGACCGGACAGATGCCCCGGTAGTACTACCTGTCAGAGGGTGCTGCGATCTGGTAGTTACTAACGGCAGTCGTTCTGTAAAATTGTGCAGGGCTTTGAATCGCATTCCGATTCCCGGAGAGATGGAGCCTCCCAGGTATTCTCCCTTTTTATTTACAAAGTTGAATTTGATACAGGTTCCCGCATCCACAACCAGTACATTTTTATGTGGGAACAGTACCGCCGCACCCACCGCACTCGCAAGGCGGTCGCTTCCCAGCGTGAATTTCGTCCGGTACTTATTTTTCAGGGGCACCGGCGTTGAGGAGGTGAAGGCTGCCACGGTTACCCTTCCGCCGGGTTTGGGTACCTTACGATGAACCGAAGAAATGAAAACCAGGTCCGGCCGTGTTGTACTGATCATCTTTCTTAAACTCTTCCGGTCGGAAGGCGGTGAAGTCCGGACAGTGCCACGCTTTTTACCATTCGAATACAACAGCATTTTCTGCCTAGTATTTCCGATATCAACCACCAGTACCTTGGCCATAGAATGAAAGAGCCTCCGGACGGAGGCTCTTCGTTTTAAATTGAGAATGCTTTTTTGATCTTATTCACGTAATCCAGCTTCTCCCAGGGAAAAAGTTCAACTTTCACTTTTTTCTCATTCGCTTTACCCTTGTTGAATACTTTCACCACGGTATGCGGTTTGCGGCCCATGTGTCCGTAGGAAGCCGTTTCAGAATAAATAGGAGAACGCAGGTTGAATCGTTTTTCTATGGAGTACGGACGCATATCGAACACTGATTCCAGTTTGCGGGCGATCTGTCCGTCGGTAAGACCCACTTTGGCCGTTCCGCAGGTATCCACAAATAATCCCACCGGCTTAGCTACTCCGATCGCATAAGCTACCTGCACAAGCACTTCGTCGCATAATCCGGCGGCCACCATATTTTTAGCAATATGCCGCGTGGCATAAGCACCAGAACGATCTACTTTGGAAGGATCCTTTCCGGAAAAAGCGCCGCCGCCATGCGCGCCCTTGCCTCCGTAAGTATCCACAATAATTTTTCGTCCGGTGAGGCCGGTATCCCCATGTGGTCCGCCGATTACAAATTTACCGGTAGGATTCACATGGTAGGTAATCTTGCTGTTGAAGAGCGACTGTATGCGGCGGGGCAGTTTGGCAGCAACCCGCGGCACCAGAATATTGATTACATCGTCTTTGATCTTTGCAAGCATCACGTTATCCGTACCAAAATCGTCGTGCTGTGTGGAGATCACAATCGTATCAATGCGAACAGGTTTATTATTGTCGCTGTATTCGATGGTAACCTGTGATTTTGCATCCGGGCGAAGGTACTTCATTACCTTTCCCTCTCTGCGAATATCGGCCAGCTCCTTCAGGAGAAGATGAGCCAGTTCCAGCGGGAGCGGCATATAATTATCCGTTTCGCGGCAGGCGTATCCAAACATCATTCCCTGATCGCCGGCACCCTGATCTTCCTTCTTTCTTCTTTCCACCCCGCGATTGATATCCGCGCTCTGTTCATGAATGGCAGAAAATATACCACAGGAATTCGCTTCAAACATATATTCGCTCCGGGTATAGCCGATCTTCCTGATCACTTCCCGGGCAATTTCCTGAACATCGAGATAGGCATTGGATTTCACTTCGCCCGCCAACACCACCTGTCCAGTGGTCACCAGTGTTTCACAGGCCACTTTTGACTGAGGGTCGAAAGCAAGAAAGTGATCAATTAGGGCATCGGATATCTGATCGGCCACTTTATCCGGGTGACCTTCGGATACTGATTCAGAGGTAAAAAGGTATGGCATAGTTCCTTGGTTAATAGGTTGGCAAAGGTAATAATTAGTTCTGAGTGGGAAGCAAGAGGTATTACCGGGTGAGGTCTTTGAAAACATCCTCCAGTTTCTTCTCCTCCCTGCGTACGGTTAGAACGGCCAGTCCGTGCTGTACTGCAAAGCGGAAAACATCCGGACGGATATCTTCACCTGAGCGGGAGGTCAGCTGCCAGGTATTCCCTTCTATATGATTCACTTCCTCCACTCCATTGATCCCTTTTATGGCACCCTTATTTATTTCCTTATCGAATTCAACGGTGATCACCTGATGTACTCCTCCTGACTTAATTGACCCGGTGGCCTGATCGGCCACGATCTCCCCTTTGCGGATGATAATAACACGGGAGCACATGGCTTCCACCTCCTGCATCACATGTGTGCTCAGCATAACGGTTTTTTCCTTTCCCAGTCCTTTGATCAGGTTACGGATCTCGGACAATTGATTAGGATCGAGTCCGGATGTAGGTTCATCAAGGATGAGCACTTTGGGATCATGAATCAATGCCTGTGCCAGTCCGACCCGCTGTTTGTATCCTTTCGAAAGTGCGCCGATCATTTTTCTTTTTTCCGGTTCAAGTCCGGTGAGGGCAATCATTTCGTTCACCCGGGATTTCATCTTCGGAACCTTATAAATGCCGGCTACGAATTCAAGGTATTCCCGCACATACATATCATAGTAAAGGGGATTGCTTTCGGGAAGGTAGCCTACCATCCGTCGCACTTCCAATGAATGTTCATTTACATCGAATCCGCAAACCGAGGCGGCACCTTCCGTTTGCGGGATAAAACCGGTGAGGATCTTCATCATGGTAGATTTTCCGGCCCCGTTGGGGCCCAGAAATCCAACCACTTCACCCGCAGGAACTTCAAAAGTGACCGCATTGAGCGCCTTTTGCGTTCCGTAAAGTTTGGTGATCTTTTCCGCTTTAATGGACATACTTCAAATGTAGTCTTTTTTCAAATCACCTATCTTTATCTGCATGAAAGGAACGGTGATCCGGTCTACAGGGAGCTGGTACTATGTTAAAACCGAAAGCGGTTCTGTCCGGGAATGCCGCATGAAGGGAGCGATACGACTGGAAGGAAGCCGCGCAACCAATCCTGTAGCAGTTGGAGATTATGTAGAGTTGGAGGAAGCTGACGAAGAGGGAAAGTCCGTGATAAAAACCATTCTGGAGAGGAAGAATCATATGATCCGCCGATCGGTAAACCTTTCACGGCAGACACATGTCATTGCTGCAAACATGGACCGGATCTACGTTATCAATACCATTGTGTCACCCCGTACAGCACCCGGATTCATTGACAGGATACTAATAAGCGCCGAGACTTTTGGCATTCCGGCAACGATCCTGATCAACAAAAAAGATCTTTACACGCCGCAGGAAATACAAGCTGCGGAGGAAAGGGCAGGTCTTTACCATGCAATAGGATATGATGTAAAGCTGATCTCGGCCTTTGATGCTTCAGACATTCTCCTGCTTCGGAAGGAACTGTATAATAACATATCGCTTTTCACCGGACACAGCGGATCCGGGAAATCAACACTGATCAATGCGATACAGCCCGGACTCCGAATTAAGACCGGAGTATTATCCGACACCCATGACAAGGGCATGCACACCACGACCTTTGCGGAAATGCATTTTCTTGAAAAAGGGGGCGCGATCATTGACACACCCGGGATAAAGGAATTCGGAATTACCGGTGTTGAGAAAAACGAATTATCGCATTTCTTTCCGGAGATCTTCCGCGCATCTTCCGCTTGCCGGTTCAACGGATGCATGCATATGCAGGAGCCCGGCTGCGCGGTAAGGGCGGAAGTAGAAAAAGGTGAGATCGGAGAGAGCAGGTATATGACCTATCTCAACATCCTCGAGGGGGATGAACTGGTCAGAAAATTCAAAGACTGATCAGCCTCTATCCAGGAACATCATCAGGGATATCCAGTAATCGTAATAGTTGGGATTGGATTTCCACAGAGCACTGGATCCGTGCTTTCCTCCCGAACCGGGTGCAAATACAATTTTATCGCCGGTCATCACATCCTTCATCAGGTCTTCGCAAGCTGGTTTTTCCTCCGCACTACAGCCCACATACACCGGCTTATCCAGTTTTTTAATCGCATCCTTTAATTTCAGTTTCTTTCCAAAATATTCGCCCGGGCTGTAAGCTACCACGCGTTCAACGCCGGGGTTTCCGATGGCCACCTTCAGGCAAAGGGAGGCGCTGTAGCTGGATCCGAGAATCACCACCGGCTCATTAACTTTGGTATAGAGATAATCAATGGCCGCTATAATATCCTGCTCTGCGTCCAGGTATTCTGTATCCTTCCCTTTTTTCTGTGCATCAAGTGCCGTTTGGTTAACAACCCCATTTACTTCCTTTCCGGAACGAAGATCTACGGCCAGGCAATTATACCCGAGTTTATGAAAACGCTTGATGACATCTTTATATTCCCCGCGGCTGTAGCCTGCCTGATGGAAAAGAATGATCCACGGAAGCGTATCGCTGACCTCGTACCAGTCCGCAGTGATGGTTACTCCGTCTTTAGCATTGAAAGTAACAGTCGTCTGGCTCTTTGCTGTTTGGATCAAACATGGGCAGATAAAGAGCAAAAGGAGGGGCAGCAGTTTTTTCATGGGATAAAATATAGTGGATAAAGATAGACCATTTCGGCATGAAATACAAAGACCTTGCCAATGGCAGAAGATGCTCATTTTAAAGGAGAAAGCTTAGATAACAATGATGATTTTCTCCTCCTGCGCAATGAGTTCACCAACGGGCTGATCCGGGAGCCCGCGGCCTCTGAGAAAAGCTTCCGTTTCGTTCCTCTTCGCAGGATCCACTGCAAGAAGCAGTCCACCGCTTGTTTGCGGATCCGCAAACAGGATCAGCAAAGCAGGATCCATTCCCGTGATCTTTGATTCATAGGATTTCCAGTTCCGGAAGGTAGCATCCGGGTAGATCATTTTAGCGGCCAGGCTTCTGGCTTCGGGTATAACCACAACCTTGTCCTTATACAATTTTGCAGACACGCCGGAGGCTTCGCACATTTCTCCAAGATGGCCCAGTATTCCGAAACCGGTGATATCCGTAAGAGCGTGAACAAAAGACATTTTCCCAAATTCCTCACCTTCCCGGTTGAGCGTCTGCATCTGCACAATTGCCCGTTGCGTTTCCTCTGTTCCTGCCAGTCCGCGTTTAGCAGCGGTAGTGATTATTCCTACGCCCAGCGGTTTGGTCATATAAAGCAGATCGCCGGGTTTTCCTCCCGCATTGGTTTTCAAATGTTCCTTTCTCACCAGTCCGTTCACCGAGAGGCCGAAAAATGGTTCCGGAGAGTCAATCGTATGTCCGCCTGCAATCGGTATTCCCGCCTCTGCGGCCAATTCCTTGGCCCCTCTCATCACTTCCTGCGCCATTTCCACCGGTAATTTCTCAACCGGCCATCCGAGCACAGCAATAGCCATCACCGGTTTCCCGCCCATGGCATACACATCGCTCACAGAATTAGCGGCCGCAATTTTTCCGAAGTCCGCTGCATTGTCTACAACAGGCATAAAAAAATCAACCGTCGAGATAAGCAACTGATCTCCTCCGATATCCATCACCGCCGCATCATCTGCCTTCTCGTTTCCCACCAGCAAATGCGGAAAATCTGCATGGCCAGCCGTACTTCCGATCACTTTTTTCAGAACTCCCGGTGCGATCTTGCATCCGCATCCGCCGCCGTGACTGTATTTTGTTAACCGGATCTCCTCTTTCATATTACCATTTTTTTTCGTTTATATACTGAAGTACGCGAAGCGCATTGGATTTTGCATCCGCTCCCGAACACTTGACAAAATGAACATCTTTATACGCCCGTTTCTGATGGTTGAAATCATAGGCCTTATCGTAATAGGTGAGTGCGATCCTGGCTACTTCTGCGGCGTTTCCTGCCTCCACCTGTTCCAGCGCCTGCTTCGCGTGCTGGGGTCCGAGTCTCCGGGTGATCCTCCGGATGGCAGCGGCTATTTCCTCCTTTGGAAAGTTACCATAATCCAGCAGCAAGCGCTGCACACGATCTTCCCTTGGTACCGTAACACGGATTATAGGAGCCGCTTTCATTCTTTCCCAAACTGCTCCTGGAAGGCACACCTTGCCGATGGTATGTGATTCATCTTCCAGCCAGAAACGCCGGTTGTGATCGAGTGCTGACCATTGGATCTGAAGGTTATTTTCGAACTGTTCCGAAGTAGGTTGCGGTAATTCTCCGAGCGCTCCGAAACTCGATCCCTTGTGATGCGCCAGCGTTTCCAGGTCGATCACTTGTTCTCCGGCTTCTTTCAGGTACTTCAGTATCTCCGTCTTTCCGCTACCCGTTTCCCCTCCCAGTACCAGAAGCGGCGGCGCCGCTGAA
This sequence comes from Bacteroidia bacterium, assembly GCA_020852255.1. Classification (NCBI taxonomy): domain Bacteria; kingdom Pseudomonadati; phylum Bacteroidota; class Bacteroidia; species Bacteroidia bacterium. The sequence continues at coordinate 353,456 of JADZBD010000002.1, forward strand.
AAAGTACTGCGCACGTATTGGCGATAAGCCTTATACCCTCTCTTCAAGGTATACGCTTCTACTCCCTGTTTCCGGAGATACGCCGCAACATTCCCACTTCGCATTCCGCCTCTCCAACAATGTAAAAGAACATTATTGTCACGGAAATGCCCCGATGCAAAGGTCATGAGTTCCGGAATTTTTGGCTCTACGAGCCTTTTGCCAAGATGTATTGCCTTTGCCGGTCCCTCCTTTTTATATACCGTTCCCACCATGGCTCTTTCCCTGTCATCCAGCAGTGGCAAGTTTACCGCTCCCGGAATATGACCGCGGCTGAACTCTCCCGGGGAGCGCACATCGAGTATGCACCACGAACCGGCCGACCTTAAAAAGTCATTGACTTCAAGCTCCATTCAAGCCTAAAATTACGAAAATCAGGGAGTTAGGATAGGTTTGAATTTGCAGGATTCCTAAATAATACTATCTTTGCAGTCCTTTTTAAAAAACATAGAAATGGCGAATCACAAATCCTCAATTAAGAGAACCCGTTCCAACGATGCAAAACGAGTACGTAACCGTTACCAGGCCAAGACAGCGCGAACAGCAATTAAGAGCATTCGTTCTGCGAAAACAAAGGCTGAAGCCGGCAAAGATCTGAGCAAGGTGGTAAGCATGCTGGACAAGCTGGCAAAGAAAAATGTGATCCACAGAAATAAGGCAGCCAATCTGAAATCAAGCCTGACACGTCACGTAAGTAAACTGAAATAACTTTTCCGGTTTTATTTTAAAACCAAAGGGGCCTTTTCGGGCCCTTTTTTTATTTTCTTGCGAGTATGTTTACGACTGAAGAAAAGCTCACCATTAAATGCTGGGCTGAGGACGACCGTCCGCGTGAAAAAATGATGAACCTCGGCAAACATGCCCTTACCGACGCTGAACTTCTGGCGCTGTTGCTGGGAAGCGGCTCGAAGGAGGAGAGTGCGGTGGATCTGGCGAGAAGAATACTGGCCGCCTGCGGAAACAATCTGCACCAGCTTGCCCGCTACGGGCTCCCGGAACTTACCCGGTTTAAGGGGATTGGCGAAGCCAAAGGAATTGTGATACTGGCGGCAATGGAACTGGGCCGGAGAAAAGATCAGTCGCCGGAGATCAAGAAAGAAAAGATTTCCTGCAGCAGGGATCTCTTTGAGCACATACGTTCCCGTATGTCTGATCTTCCCCATGAAGAATTCCGCGTTATCTATCTGAACCGTGGCAACCTTATTGTAAAAGAGGACCTGATCAGCAAGGGGGGGATTTCCGGGACGGTGGTAGATGCCCGGCTGGTATTTCGCTCCGCGCTGGATTGCCTGGCTTCCTCCATTGTTCTCTGCCATAACCACCCTTCCGGCAACCTGAGACCCAGCGATGCGGACCTCACGCTCACCAAAAAGCTGAAGGAAGCCGGCAAGATGCTGGAAGTGCAGGTACTCGATCACCTCATATTGGCTGGAAACAGCTATTTTAGCTTTGCGGATGAAGGATTGCTATAGCCTTCGTTCCGAAGTGTATGCTCACCATTCTTACCGTTATCGGTGCCAGGCCGCAGATTATTAAGGCTGCTGCGTTAAGCCGTGCCATCCGTGGAAAATTTTCCGGAAAAATCCGGGAGATCATTGTTCACACCGGCCAGCATTACGACTCCAACATGTCGCAGGTATTTTTTGAGGAGCTCAGCATTCCGGCTCCAGACTACAACCTGAACACGGGTTCCGGTGATCATGGCGCCCAGACGGCGAAAATGATTGAAGGTATTGAAGCACTCCTCCTGAAAGAAAAACCCGGGGCCATTGTACTGTACGGAGACACGAATTCCACCCTTGCCGGTGCAGTGGCGGCATCCAAGCTGCACATCCCTGTTGTTCACATCGAAGCCGGCCTGCGTTCATTCAACAAAACCATGCCCGAAGAAGTGAACAGGATTCTGTGTGACCATGTTTCCACGCTTTTATTTTCTCCCACCAGGGCAGGATACAATAATTTGCTTCGTGAAGGGTTTAAGAAGACACACAAGGGCAAAGCCAGCGCCGACCGTCCCAACGTGTATCATTGCGGAGATGTGATGTACGATAATTCCCTTTATGCCGCCCGCATCGCGGAGCAACATTCCCCTATCCTGAAAAATCTTCATCTTGAATCGGGCAAATTCCTGTTGGGCACCATTCACCGGAATAATAACACCGACGATCCTGCAAGGCTAAACGCCATCTTTCAGGCCCTGCTCTCCCTCACCGCCCTTTCCGGACAAACCATGGTACTTCCCCTGCATCCCCGGACAGAAAAAATGATGGATATGGTAATGGATTCCGCTCTCCGGGAAAAAGTCAGAAACAGCGCCCTTCTCCGTATCCTTCCACCCGCCTCCTTCTTTGACATGGTATGTCTTGAAAAAAACTGCTCCATGGTGGTTACAGATTCCGGGGGCGTACAGAAGGAAGCCTATTTTTTCCGTAAGCCCTGCCTGATCCTGCGTTCTGAAACAGAATGGGTGGAACTAGTAAAATGCGGAGCGGCCTGTATCACAGATGCTTCAACGTCAAAAATCATCGCAGGATACAAACACTTTTCCAAAAAGCAGAAACTCCGCTTCCCACCTCTTTTTGGCAACGGAAGAGCGGCAGAATTTATTTGCCGTGAAATGATCCGACACCTGGCCTGAAATGAACCCGGATCCCATCCTGATCTACACCCCTGCGCTTACGCCCCGCCTGAAATACATTTTCCATTTCATTTTCAGGGATGTGCTCTCCATGCCTATCCGATTCACTACTGAATCACACGAGTTTGTACTATTCACCGGCCCGAAATTCTCTTACGCACCGCAACCCTTAGGCGATGAACTGTTCTTTCAAAGCAGAAATATTCTTACCGAGAACGGCATCAATGAACAGAATATTACTGTGACGGAATGGGAAGGCCTGAAGATCTTTTTCAGCACGGGCAAGGCCAGCGCACTCCCCTTTGATCCGTTTGCGGCCTCCTTTTACCTGGTGAGCCGTTACGAAGAATATCTCCCTTACCTCCGCGACCTCTATGATCGCTTTGAAACAAAAGAATCGCTGGCCTTTCAGAACGGTTTTATCCGGCAGCCGGTCGTGGACCGTTATGCCGGAAAAATACGCGATACCCTTACGGCCCGTTTTCCCACCCTCCACTTTCCCGATAGAAAATATAGCTACATCTCCACAATTGATATAGACAATGCTTTCGCCTACAAGGAAAAAGGAACCATTCGCATTCTCGGAGGATTCGCCAAAGCATTGTGGCAACTTCAATTTGGCGAGATCGGCGAACGAATCAAGGTCTTCCTCGGCATCCGGCGCGACCCGTACGACACCTACGACCTGCAACTGGAACTGCAGCGGACATTCGGAATGGAGTGCATCTATTTTTTCCTGCTGGCAGATTATGGTGTCAACGACAAAAATGTTCCGGTGCAGAGCCGGAAATTACAATCGCTGATCAAACAACTGGCCGACCATGCCCGCGTGGGTATTCATCCTTCATTTGCCGCAAGTTCCGACAAGCAGAAACTGAAAACAGAAGTGTCGAGGCTTGCGGCCATCCTGAATACCGAGGTTACGCTCAGCCGCCAGCATTTTCTGCGGCTGAACTTCCCGCAGACATACCGGAACCTGCTGGAGATGGATATCCTGGAAGATCATACGATGGGATTCGCACATGAGATCGGTTTCCGTGCGGGCACCTGCACGGCATTTAATTTTTACGACCTTGATCTGGAGATAGAAACCCGTTTAAGAATACATCCCTTCGCCGTAATGGATGCCACGCTGAAATATTACATGAAAGTTCCCCCTGAAAAAGCCATGGATCATATCCGGGAAGTAGTTCATGAGATTAAAAAAGTGAACGGAACCTTCATCAGTCTGTGGCACAACGAGAGCTTAAGCGAAAATAAGATATGGGCGGGATGGCGGCAGGTGTACGAGCAAATGGTAAAAGAAGCCAGTGTATGATCCGGCACTTGTTGCACAGCGAGATTGACAAGGTACGGTGGGACCGCTGCGTTCAGAAGAACACGGATCTTATCTATCCGCTCTCATGGTGGCTTGATATTGTTTCTCCCGGATGGGAAGCCCTCGCGGACGAAGAATACACCACGGTGATGCCGCTTACCTGGAGAAAAAAAGCTGGCTTCCGCTACCTTTGCCAGCCACCCTTCACGCAACAACTGGGCATATTCGGGCCTGCACCCGAAGAAACTTTCCTGAATGCCATCCCGAAAGAGTTCCGGCTGACGGAGATCAACCTGAACGAGAAAAACACCGGAGCCGGTGAACGCTCCGTGAACCTTCTGCTGGATCTATCCCGTACATACACCGAATTGTTTTCCTCCTATTCGGAAAACACCCGGCGTAATATTAAAAAAACGAGGGAAGGGTTATATGTTTTTTCCGACCAGGTAACACCGGAGGAACTGCTCGCTTTGTACCGCCGCAACCAGGGTGCCCGGCACGTTCAGCTAAAGGCGGGCCAGGCCGGATTGCTGAACGAGCTGATACGCATCACGCGAATCAAAAACTGCGGGCGCACTGTGGGACTGCGAAACCCGGAGGGCCGTCTGCTTACGGCCGCATTTTTTGTATGGACGGAATCGCGTGTCATTTTTCTTTTTTCTGCCACCGACCTGACCGAAAAATTGCGCTGGCTCTCACTACTCATAGATCTGTGTATCGAATACGATGCCGGCAAGCCGCGCGTACTTGATTTTGAAGGAAGCAACCATGCAGATCTGGCACGGTTTTACAAGGGTTTCGGGGCTAAAGAAGTCGTATATTTACGCCTCCGAAAAAACAGACTTCCTTTCTGGATCAAATGGATGAAATAACATGTTACACGACCTGAGCAAGAGCAATACCATTCTGAATCATTTCATCGCTGAACTAAGGGATGTAAACATTCAGAAGGATAGTATGCGTTTCCGGCGCAACCTGGAACGTATAGGGGAAGTAGCGGCCCTGGAACTCAGCCGCACGCTTCAGTATCAGCCCGCCGAAGTAGAGACACCACTCGGTGTAGCGAACACCTCTCTTTTGCGGGAGCAGCCGGTACTGGCTACGATTCTGAGGGCAGGATTACCGATGCATGCCGGGCTGCAGAATTTCTTTGACCGTGCACAGAACGCGTTTATTTCAGCCTTTCGGAAACATCACAAGGACGGTAGTTTTGACGTGCAGGTAGAGTACCTCGCCTGTCCGCCCCTTGCAGGAAAAACATTAATTCTTTCAGATCCCATGCTGGCCACCGGATCTTCACTGGTACTCACCTACAAAGCCTTGCAGAAAAGAGGGCAGCCGGCACAGATTCACGTTGTATGCGCCATTGCCAGCCTGGAGGGAGTGGATCATGTACGCAAACATCTTCCCGAGGGCACACATATCTGGTGCGGAGCCATTGACGACGAGCTTACAGCGCAGGCCTACATCGTACCCGGTCTCGGGGATGCAGGAGATCTTGCCTTCGGCGAAAAAGTGTAAATATGGGTACCGCAGACTGGCAATACCTTGCGGAGTTGCTCTCCGTGTTTCTAACCGCCGCCACAAAGTTTCTTTTTGCGCCTCTTGCAGGATATTACCTGGGAATGAGCCTTAAGACCACGCTGGTGGTGACCACGCTGGGCGGTTTGACCGGAATTTTTCTTTCCTCTGTGCTGGGAGCGATGATTCGCAAATACTGGCGCTCCTTTTTCTGTCTCTTTCTGGCGCCGTTCAGTAAACAATCATACCGCGAGCTGGTGAACACACCGCCCCGGCGATTTTCCCGGATGAACCGTCTCATTGCCCATGTTCGCCGGAAATTCGGCCTGGCCGGGCTGGCTTTTATCACACCTCTTCTTATTTCCATTCCTGCCGGAATGATCATTGCCATGAACATATACAGTAGAAAAGGCAGGGTAATTGCCGCGATGATTATTTCACTTCTGTTCTGGTCGCTGACACTGAATTTTGCCACACCGGCGCTGATGAAGTACCTGGCAGAAAACTCCACGGGTTTTTGAAAAAATACTCGCATATTTTTTTTGACTTTGACCGGACGATCTGGGATTACGAGACCAATGCAGACGAGGCGATCCGGGAACTGGCCGTGCATTATTCACTGGCGGCGCGGGGCATTGAAAACACGAATTTGTTTATTACGGAGTACAACAAGATCAATGATGATCTCTGGGAGCGTTACGGAAAGAACGAGGTAACAAAGGAGGAGTTGCGTTCCCAGCGATTCCACCTGGCATTTCTGAAATTCGGCTTAAAAGATTTTGAGATGGCGCAGCAGATCAGTGCCGACTTCACAGTTTTAGCTTGCCAGAAGCCGCATTTAGTGCCCGGGGCGAAGGAATTGCTGGATTATCTGAAGGGCCGGTATCCGATACACCTGATCACAAACGGATTTGAGGAAACACAAAAAATGAAGATCAAACATGCACGGGTGGGACACTATTTCGACAGCATGATCACATCCGAACGCGCGCAAGCGAAAAAGCCCGCGAAGGAGATCTTTGAATTCGCTCTGCGCGAAACAGGAGCAGATCCGGCAAATTCCATCATGATCGGCGACCATTACGAATTAGACGCCCTGGCGGCGATGAAAGTGGGGATGGATGGGGTGTGGTTTACGAATAGTGAAATAAAGGAGTCGGAAGCCACGTACACCGTTCAAAAGCTGGTGGAGTTAAAGGGGATGTTTTAAAGGTACTAGTACGGATTACGGATCTATACGGATGTACGGATTACGGATCAGTACGGATGTACGGATTACGGATCGGTACGGATTACGGATCTATACGGATGTACGGATTACAGATCGGTACGGATGCACGGATAGGTTGCCGGGGGTGGATTAGGAGTGCCAATGAAAATCCCTGCTTTTTGAGATCTTACGACGAATGCTGATGTTGGGACGGACGAATGGTTGATGTTTGTCATTGAATTTTAGCATGACTTTCTTTTGCTGCATTTGGGTTTTAAAATAGAACCTCAACAATTTGGAACCGGTGATTGAGTAGACTACATTTGGGTTAACAAACTCATTGCTGCATGAAATTCTCACTCTCCTTCACGTTTGCCTTTCTCCTGTTAGGGGGGGGGGGCATGTACGCACAAACTAACACTTTTCCTTCGAACGGAAATACCGGGGTTGGAACTACAAATCCGGGTGAAAAACTGGAAGTTGTAGGAAACATCAAAGTTACCGGAGATCTCGTTGTGGGAGGTCTATCACGACTGAAAAGCAATGTGATCATTGAAGGCCCGCTGCGTTTAAAACCTTTTACCCTGAATTACCAGGCGCCCGACAGATTGTTAGGGGTGAATGCCATGGGAGTAGTGACGGTGAACCCCAGCATTGATCGTTTAAATGTTTACAGGATCGCTCCGGTACCGGGAGACAGCATCATTCGATTCGGGGACAGCACCTTACTTTTTTATCCTTACAACAGGATATGGGCCGATCAAACCCAAACGGTTAAAGGCATCGGGATCAGCGGAGGAACCTCGCTGGGAGCTTTAGCTGTAGCGTTGGGAAAGACTTCGGCATCGGGAGATCATTCCATTTCTCTTGGGTACCAGGTGCGCGCGGCGGGGTTTAATGCTGTTGTCATTGGCTCAAATCCTACCGGATCACCAACCTATTTCACGAACTATACCACCAATTCCCTGATGGTGGGCTTTAATTCCGACCGGCCAACCTTGTATGTAAGCTCATCTGGTGGTGCGGGGACTACGGGCGTGGTTTGCATCGGCACCACTGTCCTGCCCAATGGACCACAATATAAGTTAGCCGTTGCCGGCACTATTCTCAGTCATGAGGTAGAGGTGGTCGCTCCTACCCAATGGCCCGATTACGTTTTTGAGAAAGATTATAAACTCATGTCGCTGGATGAGCGTAAAGCTTACCTTGAAAAGCACCGCCATCTGCCCTATGTGTCTTCCGCGGAGGAGTTAGGGAAGAATGGCATTGCAGTAGCCGAAATGTTCAAGTCCCTGACAAAGAACATTGAAGAACTGAATTTGTACATTTTTCAGCAACAAGAACAGATAAGGACGCTTGAAAAGCGTTTGCTGGAACTCGAACAAAAAGCAAAGTAGTCATGAAACAGTTTTTGACCCTTGCTTTCGCCGGTTCTATTATAAGTTCTGTACCTGGTCAGGTACCGTTTCCGTGTACCCGTATCCAGGGCGGGCCCTACTCTTCAGGTGTGCATACTGTTTATAATTCAGAGTGCGTAACATCTCCCGGCGTTATTCCAGTCATTACCCTATTCGACCAGCAGGCCCAGGTGGAGTTCAAATCCGGAAAATCCATCAAAATGCTCCCGGGGTTCCGCGCAGGTAACTTCACAACAGGACATTTTTTAGCACATATTGAAGAGCCCGCAGTAAACGCTTTTATTTACTCGCCCGCAAACTACGATCCCATTAACAACCCCATACTGAAGTACAGCAAGTTTGAAATAGGTATAGAATTGCCTCAAAGCATACAAGATCAGATCAATGATTTTATTGGCGGAAATGCCGGAATTAATCCCTATGATCCCGATCAGATCAAGATCCAGGTGGATTTTCAACATCAACTCACCGGAAATATATACACCCGCTACGGTTTTTATTATCAGGATGTAACCGCTTCAGGAAACGGGTGGACCATAAACACAAATACACTTCATCCCTTCAGGGTCCGCTTCGCTCCGCCATTAGATGGGTTCTGGTACGCCACTATTAAGCTTATCGTAAACAATAACCAGGTTGGGAATCCGTATGTAGCGAATTTTCTCGCAAGCCCCAGTAACGAGAAAGGGCATTTGCTGGTGGGGACCTATAAAAAGACCCTGAAGTATGAAAACAGAGAAAGCTTCTTCGCTATTGGAAGGAATGTCGCTTTTGCGGAGGAAGATCCCTGGGAGTCGTGCACCTCTACACCTCAAAAGTTTAATGAACAGAGAAGTTACATATCAAGCATAGCTTCAAATGGCGGAAATTTTGTGCGGGTTAGAATGGATCCATGGAGCAATGCTATTGAATGGGGAACAACGCAATGTGGAAATTATCAAAACCGCCAGGATCATGCATGGGAATTGGATAATACCTTGACATTATGCGAAACAGATAATATGAAAATGATGCTATGTCTTCAGGGAGATGCGGAGCTGAGCACTTTTTTTGAGTGGGATAGCAATGACAACCTGCACAGCATCAACTGGGGAGCAACAGGACAGGGCAATCCTCCGAATGTAATTGCCCAAAATCCCTATTACCATTTGCTCGGGGGGCCCAGTGTGAACCCCAGCCCTATGCTCTTTCTCACAGATCAGTCCGCGAAGCAATATTTCAAGCAGAGGCTATTTTATATAAATGCCAGGTGGGGCTACAGCACCAGTATTGCCCTTTGGGAGCTGATGAATGAAACTGACAATATCGGGCGATACGGGATAGGCCCAACGCAAACCCTGTATAATTCAACAACGGTACAACAAGCGGTTAAAGACTGGCATTGCGAAATGAGTACATATCTCTCCTCCTTTTACCCTGCCCACCTCACAACAACCGGCTATACCGGCGGGGGGCCAAAGCAGTTTGATCAAAGTTCTCTTTGTCCGGTGTTAAGTGTGTTGTCGGGAAATAGTTACCGTGACGATATTACTATGAATAGTGACGCACGTTTTCATTTTAAAAACTCAAAATTCTATTACAATTATTTCAATCCCTCTCCACCTCTTAATCCATATTACAGTCCAAAACCTTTCATTTTTGGTGAGATTGGATTGGATAATGGTTGTTTCACTTGTCAAGACAACGACTTTCATAATGCCACTTGGGCCACCGCCTTTATGGGCCACATGGGAAGCGGACTTCACTGGTGGGACTGGGAAAATCAGTCAATAAACCATAATGCAAATTTTCTGCCTTTGAAAATCTTTATCAGTAACATAGACTTTGAAGCAACAAATTATTACTCTCATGTGAACGTTTCACACAACATTGCCCAAGACAAAAGAATAGAAATTTTTTGGCTCGCCGATAATGCCGGCCGGCAGGGCTATGGCTGGATTCACAACGAGAGCGTGTACTGGAAAAATTCTTCTGAAAGCTGCACACTCTCTGTCTGCGATGCGGTTACCACACAGCCCGGCACACCTTATGTTATTTACGAGCAGCTCAATAACCCGAAGGTGGAAATAACCGGGCTGAACGTACTTCGCTATTACGACTTTGATTTTTACAGCACCCGGCAAACAGGACAATACATAGGAAGCCATGGGAACGAGCTGGCTAACCTGGCCGGCACCGTCAAATTCAGGTATAAACTAACCACAGTGCCTGATTACACATACAATGAATACCCTGACGTGGCTTTCAGATATAGGATCAACGGCACTAACCGCATTACCGGAGATACCGTTTGGCTCCCGAATGATACAAATCTCTATGTTGCCAACCCTTTCCCTTTCTCTCCGGGTTTGGGCGACACGGAGACATACAGTTTATTATGGAATTTTGGCTTTGGGGCAGTTTCGGAGGATCCAAATCCTGAGATACTTTTTCCCGGACCGGGGCTTTATACTGTGTCACTTCAGTTAACGGACAGCTTTGATCACAGCACTTGGATATTTCAAAACTTTGTCTTTTTGGATACTGCAGGCTATGGCAGCGGAAGATTTCAGGCATTACCGGAAACTTTGGCACCACATTTTTATCCCAATCCATGTAGGGACTATTTATTCTTTTTGACGGCTGGTTACGATTATTATGAGTTATATTCGACAACAGGCGAATTATTGATTTCTTCGAAGTGCGATTTTGAAGTTACTTATATAGATCTTCGTCAATTTTCATCAAGCATTTACCTGTTGAGGCTTATCAATGAAAGAAAGATTGAGACTTTAAAGATACTTAAGGAATGACCGATTATAAACGATTGTTTGCCTGAACAACTATTTGATTACCAATATTGATATTTTTATTACTCAAGAGGTCTAATGAAAAAAGCAATTCCACTCATTATTCTGCTGTCGGTGATTGGACCGCCATTGACTTTATTCTCACAGGATACGTTAAGATCTAAATTGTCGGTTTCTCTTTTATATGGTATAAGTGGTTTACAATTGAATATTGATCAAGATTCTGAAACCTATGGCGACGGAAAGAGGTTTGCGCCCACGACAAATGATTTTAGCACATACGACTTCTCCAAGGGCGGGTCAATCTCTTTCCAATTGCCGATCTTTAGTAAAATGTTATTCGGCATTTCTTCAAGCTTAATATTCAGTAATTGTGTTGTAATTGGCAGAGTATTAAAACCTTTGGGGTCCGCATATGAATACAATATTAATGGAATAGCAATAACACCTGGAGATAGCGTAATCCCAATCGATAAATATTCCTTCCGAACGATTAGTTTTTATGCCATGTTATCAATTCCAATGAACAAAAGCAAAAGGTTGTCAATATCTGGTGGCGCAGGGCTAGGGAAGAGTACAATTTACAGAAAAGAGCGATCTATTGGTAAATATTCTGATATCGAGAAAGGGACGTCTATTTCCGAACGAAACTTTTCATTTGTTGGCTCTCTCTCTCATGAATTGAAACATATCGGAAATTATTCTATCATTGGAAAATTAGACATTTATTACTATCCGTTTCTCGTTGGAGGATTTATCGACTTTTATAATACGAGATTTCGTGCATTCTTCCGACAATTTTATTTAGTGACTCCGAGCATTGGAGTGTCATTTTAGTTTTTAATACCTGATTGGATTCAATGCCACATTTATTAAATTGTTCTCGATAATGGAGTATGCGAATGATACAACCCTCTATGTTGCCAGCCCTTTTACTTTCTCCCCCGGTTTGGGTGACACTAACGCGTATAGTTTATCATGGAATTTTGATTTTGGGACTTTTTCGGAGGAACCAAATCCTGAGATACTTTTTCCCGAACCGGGGCTTTATACTGTGTCACTTCAGTTAACGGACAGCCTTGATCATCGCACATGGATATTTCAAAACTTTATTTTTCTGGACAGTACCATATCCGACAATTACCGGTTACAGAAGGGTGAGAATAACGAGAGTGTGTTTATATATCCCAACCCCTGTAAGGATTACTTGTTCATCCCATGCGACAAATGTGCCGCCCTCGAATTGTATTCGATTTCCGGAGAGCTACTGGAATTTAAAGCAGTTACACCGGAAATTACTTCATTTGACATGAGAAACTATTCTCCAGGCATTTATTTGCTGAAGCTTATCGGCACAAATGAAACCCACATGATGAAAGTTATCCGAAATGACTAAACTTACGCAGATAGCTTTGTTACTTTGTCTCCATATTAGCGGATATAATTTAGTTGCGCAGGATTCATTAAAAAGATGTTTTTCAGCACACCTGTTCTTAGGAGGTAGCAACCTAAATGCAATAATTCATCAATCAAGTGAAACTTATGGAGATTATGGAGCAATGTTCGCACCCACAAAGAACACGTTCAATACTCTTTCAAGTGTTCAGAGCGCTTCGATTTCGTACCAGTTTCCGATTTTTAAAAGAATATTACTGGGCCTTTCGGGAAATCTCCTTTATTATACCGCCGAGATCAATGACAGAGTGCTAAAGCCTCAATTTCAGTTCAATTGTTATGATTGTGCGTATACATATAACAGCGACAGTGCTACGATATTTCCAGGTGACAGCGTAATACCCAGCGACAGGTATTATTTCCGCACTATGAGTCTCAACCTAATTATATCCGTTCCAATTGGGAAAAGCAAAAGAACATTGATAACGGTAGGAGCTGGCAGGCCGAATAAAAATTGCATATACCGGGTTCAAAGGGTAATATATTCTAATGTGGATAAGGGATACATTTCTTCTTCAAGCCTAAGTACCGTCAGATTATTTTTCGGTTCTGTTTCGACCTGTCTTCGCAGCTGGGAAAAATTAAAGCTAATTGGAAAAATAGATTTTTATTATTCCAAGGAAATATTCGGAGGACATATAGACTTTTATAATACTGAATTTAGTGCGACTTTCAATGATTTCCGTATGCTCTCGGCCGGAATTGGAATATCATTTTGATATATCATTTTTTTATTAAGCAATAATGAAAATCAAATAACAGCCACTCATGAAAAAAGCGCTTCTTCTCATTTTCACCTGCACCACGTTATTCTCCTTTGCCCAGTGGACACCGCAGACCTCCACCACCACCAATGATATTCCGGCGGTACAGTTTATTAATGCGAACACCGGTATTGCGCTGGCCGGTTTAACGCAGTTGAACACAACCAATGGCGGGCAAACCTGGACCGGTACATCCATCCCCGATGCCTGCCTTTCCCTGCAGATGCTGAATTCTTCCGTCGGCTTTGCCTGCGGATGTAACGCAGATGTGCTGAAAACTACCAACGGAGGTGTATCGTGGACCATTTCGCTCAACGATAGCAACGTAACCCTCTTCTCAGTTCACTTCCCTACCTTACAGGTAGGTTATGCGGTGGGTTGGGATATGGCCACACTCTTTGGGGCGGTATATAAAACAACAGACGGAGGCAACAGTTGGAACTCCCTGACCAACCCTGCCCTTGATCTGATCAACGATGTATTTTTCGTAAATGCGGACACAGGATGGATAGTTGGGTTTGATGGTAACGGAGACTTTATTTACAAAACCATTGACGGCGGGGCGAACTGGATCACCCAAACACCATCCGGTAATGCTAACATCTATGCCATTACCTGCCTTTCACCGGACAGCTGCTGGTGCGTAGGAGGCTATGGTACACAACTATCAAGAACGATCAATGGAGGTACCACCTGGCTGCCGTGCACTAATACTCAATCCAACCCATTGTACGATGTGCAATTTGTGAACGGGACAACCGGTTACGCTGTGGGGGGAAACGGCCTAAGCTCCGGCCACATTATTAAAACTGTGGATGGGGGCCAAACCTGGACATTGAACTACTCCTGCCCCTATACCTTTCTTTCCCTGGATTTCCCCAGTGCAACGATCGGATATGCCGTGGGTACAGGCGGAGCTATTTATAAGTATGACCCTTCGAGCAGTATTAATGAGGAGTCTTCTACCACTTCCGTTCAATTATTCCCTAACCCGACTGATAATCTTCTGAACATCACTTGTGATCAAAAGATATTAAATCTGAATATTCTTAGCCTGGAAGGAAGGAGCATCCAACAGGAAGCGCCGGGATCGTTCACCATTGCAATTCAGGTTTCTGAACTTCCCGAAGGAATCTATTTTGCAGAGATCCGAACCCTGAATGGAGTAATCCGCCAGAAATTTACTGTGCAGTAGCCGATAACTCCTCCTTCACCTTCAAATACGCATCGCGGAAACTCATTCCGTCCTTCACCAGTGCATTCACCTTTTCTACCGAGCGAATGTGCTTGTACTTCTCGTCGTCGAGTATGTTTTCCCGGAAACGGATGTTTTGAATCATCAGTCCCGACATTTCCAGGCAGGATTTCAAGGATTCAAAAGCCGGGAAGAGCTCTTCCTTCAGCAATTGAAGATCGCGATGATAGCCGGAAGTAAGATTGTGCGTCATCAGGGTGATCGTATTGGGAAGTGCGGCTAACTGCCCTGTCTTCCCACGAATGATCTCCCATACATCCGGATTCTTCTTATGTGGCATGATGCTGGAGCCTGTGGTCAAATGATCCGGAAAAGAAATAAAATTTATTTCCTGTGTCATAAAGAAAATGGCGTCATACGCAAGCTTGTTCAAGGTCCCGGCCACCGTAGCCAGAGCCATGGCAGCGATCTTCTCTGTTTTTCCACGCGTCATCTGCGCATACACCGGATTCTCGTTCAATTCTGCAAAACCGATTTCCTTCGTGGTAAAATCACGATCCAGAGGCAGGTCAGTTCCATAACCGGCTGCCGATCCCAAAGGATTTTTATCCGAAACCGAAATGGCCGTCTTCAACATCAACTCATCCTCCGCTAAACTTTCGGCATACGCGCCCAGCCACATCGGTGCGGAAGATGGCATCGCCACCTGAAGATGGGTATACCCCGGAAGTTCAATATCCTGGTTGGCCTCCGCCGCCTGTACCAACCTCGACCTTAAGGTCGAGGTAAGGGAACAGGCGACCTTGAGATCCTCTCGGATAAAAAGCTTGATCGCGGTAAGCACCTGGTCATTTCGGCTACGGCCGAGGTGGATCTTTTTTCCTACCTCTCCCAGCTTTTCGGTGAGCATCATCTCTATTTGAGAATGTACGTCTTCCACTCCCGGCGCGATTGCGAATGTTCCTTTGCGGATCATCTTCCCTATCTCCTCCAGGGCTAAAACCAGCTGTTCAGCCTCCGGCTTGGGGATAAGTCCAACCTTTCCCAGCATTTTTGCATGCGCCTGGGAAGCGATCACGTCGTAGGGGGCCAGCAAGAGATCATGGGAAGTATCCTTGCCCACGGTGAACTGTTCTACCATCTTCTCCTCTACATCAGGAGAACCGCTTTTTGTTGACCAGAGTTTCATATCAAATTCTTTAGTAGTTCAGAATAAATAATCAATGCCTTTTCTATTTCATCGACGAGGATATATTCATCGGCAGTATGAGACCTTTCACTCTTCCCGGGGCCTATTTTCAAGGCCGGGAACGGCATCAACGCGGTATCCGACAATGTTGGGGATCCGAAAGGAATGCCTCCCGTTTTGATCGCAGCTTTGACCAAAGGATGCTCATTAGGGATGAACGAGGGTTGTAACCGCACACTGCGGGGAGAGATCTCAGACTGGATCACCTTCCGGAGTTCATTCAGAATTTCCTCATGAGTATATTGATCGGTGCTTCGTACATCAATAACCCAGCGGCATTCATCGGGGATCACATTATGTTGCTTTCCGGCATTCACTTGGGTAACCGAGAACCGAATCTTTCCCAGGTGCTCACTTACTTTGGGAAGAACAAGTTGCTCTATACAGCGGATCTCCCCGATGGCCTTGTAGATCGCATTGTCACCGGTATCGCGGGCTGCATGTCCGCTTTTTCCGCGCGTAACGATATCCAGCACCATCAATCCTTTCTGTGCCACGCATGGTTGCATTCCGGTCGGCTCACCCACAATCGCGCAGTATATATTCTTCACGTGCGCTAAAGCTAACACCATCCCGCCACTGCCTGAGTTCTCCTCTTCCGCACTGGCCAAAAAGCACAATTGATAAGGTAAAGCCTGCTCCGCATGTGAAATAAACGTGTAGAGCAGGGTTACCAATGATGCCCCTGCATCGTTGGCTCCTAATCCATAGAGTTTTCCATTTTCAATCGCTGGTAAAAAGGGATCCCGGCTGTATCCGGTGGCAGGCTTCACGGTATCCAGGTGGGAATTCAGCAATAAAACCGGCCTCCCCACATTCGCGTGCGCGTATGCCCAAACATTGTTTCCGGCCCGCTGAACGTTGAACCCATTTTCTTTTAACAGGTCTGCGATAAGATCAGCCCTTCCCTTCTCCTCCCCGCTGAACGCAGGAATAGCGATCAGGCGGAAGAGTAAAGCGACACACTCCTCAGCTGTCATGGTATTAGACGATACAAGTTCCGGCGTCTTCATCGCAGGCGATCATTTTTAAAAGATTCTTGAAATGTCCGATGTAAACTCCCTGCACGCCGGATTGTATGGCCTGAAAAGAGTTATCGAGCTTCGGGATCATTCCCCGTGTAATCCGGTCTTCGGACTTCATCTGCCGGTAAAGTGAAAGGTTAAGCCGGCTTACGAATGAATTTTCATCCTCTGCTTCACGCAGCACGCCCGGTTTTTCAAAACAGAAATTCAATTGCACCTCAAACGTCGAAGCCAAAGAGACAGCGAGGGTTGAGGCAATAGTATCGGCATTGGTGTTCAACAACTGACCGGAGGCGTCGGCGGTAATGGGAGCAAACACCAAGGTTCCGCAGGTATCCAGTAACTTCCTCATGACCTCCGTATTTACGGAAGCGGGCGAAATGTCGCCCACGAAGCCAAAGTCGATCTCCGGATGATTCCTTTTCTCGGCTTTCAGGATGGAGAGGTCGGCACCGGTGATCCCTATCGCTACTTCACCCTTCGCATTCAGAGAGGCAACAATATTTTTATTGATCCACCCTGCGTAAACCATCACCGCGATCTTTAACGTACCCGCATCGGTGATCCGTCGCCCTTGCCACAGCACCTGTGAGATTCCCATTTTATTCGCCAAGTCTGTGGCCAGCTTTCCACCGCCATGCACCAAGATCTTAGGATGCGGCACTTTAACAAAGTCCGCCAGAAATTGGTTTAGCGCGGCGGTATCGTCGATCACATTCCCTCCGATCTTGATAATATTTAGCTTTTTCTTCATGCCGTTACAGTTTCCTTTTCAGATTCCACGGGCCATTGTACTTTATTCCCACAGAGGCGATTCAGCACCGCCATAGCAGACCACAAACGGTTTCCGGCTTGAGCAGAGGTGAGTGAAAATGGCGCATCCAGGATCTCGTCCGGAACTTCAAGGTTCCGGCGCACGGGTAAACAGTGCATCACCCTGGCCTCATTGGTCAAGGCCATTTTCTGCTCATTTAACATCCAGTCTTGTCCGCCTTCAAATACTTTTCCGTAATCAGTATAACCCGACCAGTTCTTTACATAAACGAAATCCGCATTCTCCAGCGCTTTTTCCTGATCATGTTCGATCACAGCACCCCGTGTAAAATCTTCGCACAGTTCCATGCCTGCCGGATGTGTGATCACGAGTTGATGTTTCATTGCCAGTGACCATTCTGCGAAGGAATTGGCAACTGCCTGAGGTAAGGCTTTAATGTGAGGAGCCCAGGTGAGCACTACCTTTGGTTTGCGGTTCTTTGGTTTATTCTCTTCAATGGTAATCATATCCGCAAGACTTTGGAGCGGATGGAGTGTAGCGCTTTCAAGGCTGATCACCGGTACAGAGGAATATTTCATAAAACGCAGGAGTACCTTTTCTGAATAATCCTCATCCTTGTTTTTGAGTCCGGGAAAACAGCGCACGCCCAACACATCAAAGTATTGTCCGAGCACACCCGCAGCATCCTTAATATGTTCTACAGAACTGCCGTTCATCACCACATGGTCGTTAAATTCCAGTGCCCATCCCTCCCGATCCATATTCATGACCATGCAGTTCATGCCCAGCATCTGGGCGGCCTTCTGGGTAGAGATGCGCGTGCGCAGGCTGGGATTAAGGAAGATCAGTCCCAGCGTTTTTCCGCTCCCCGCGTAGGAGGCCAGGGAAGGATCCATTTTCATCGCCAGCGACTCCCTGACCAGAAGAGCGGGATCCTCCACATCATGTACTGTTGTAAAGTGCTTCATTTTTCCATTTGTATTTCAGGTGTAAGACAGACTTCGACAGCATTAATAAAATGATCTGCTTCCTCTTTGGTAATATTTAAGGGCGGGAGGAGCCGGATCACATTTTTACCTGATGCCCCTGTGAATATCCTCTGCCGCACCAGCAGTTCCGTACGGAGAGAATAAAGCGACTCGGGGATTTCCAAACCGATCATCAGTCCCCTCCCCCGTAGTTCTTTGAACCCACCCATGGTTCGGAGTTTTTTCATCAGGTATTCTCCTGTATACCGGGCTGCCTCAAGGAGATTCTGCGACGCCAGAACATCCAGCACAGCAGTAGCCGCAGTACAGGCAAGATGATTTCCACCGAAGGTTGTACCCAGCATGCCATGGTTGGCTTTTACTTCCGGTGTAATGAGGAGACCTGCCACCGGAAAGCCGTTGCCCATTCCCTTGGCCATGGTGATGATATCAGCCCTGACACCGCTGTACTGATGCGCGAAAAACTTTCCGCTTCGCCCGAATCCTGACTGGATTTCATCCGCAATAAGAAAAGCGCCATACTTCCGGCACAAGCGGGCGGCCTTTTCCAGAAACGGTGCAGAAGGTTCGTGAACACCGCCCACACCCTGTATTCCTTCGAAAATAAACGCAGCCACTTCTCCGGAAAATGCCGCTTCCAGTGCCACCTCATCGTTCAGTTCCACAAAGGTTACATGGTCATGACGGTTAATCCGTGCCCGGATGGAGACATCGTCCGTAGCCTCCACTGCCAGCGAAGTGCGGCCGTGAAAAGCCTTTTTCAGTGCAATAATCTTTGATCGTCCGGTAACAAAAGAAGCCAGCTTCATCGCATTTTCATTGGCCTCCGCCCCGCTGTTGCAGAGAAAAAGATTATAATCCGGATAATCACACAAGGCCCCGAGTTTATCCGCAAGTTCCTGTTGCTGTGAAATGATAACCGAATTAGAATAAAACCCGATTTTTCCCAACTGGTACGTCAGCTTCTTCACATAATGCGGATGGGAATGGCCGATACTGATCACACCATGACCACCGTAAAAGTCGAGGTACTTCTTACCCTTTTTATCTGTGATCCATGCTCCGGATGCAGAAACCGGCTCCAGGGGAAAAAGAGGATATACGTTAAACAGTTGCATAGATATCTTTTTTAGAATGCAGTTGCTTTAAGTTTCAGACCGGTTGTTTCCGGCCGTCCGGACATCAGGTTCATATTCTGCACAGCCTGACCGCTGGCGCCTTTCAGCAGGTTATCAATAGCAGAGTGGATGAGCAGTTTTCCGCCATGTTTTTCCAGGCGCAGGTGGCATTTATTGGTATTCACCACCGATTTCACATCAATAGCATGATCCGACAGATGCGTGAAGGGGTGTTCGGCATAATAAGCGCTGAACACCTCGCGGATCCGGCTGATCTGCGCCACTGCATCTGTATATACTGTAGCATAGATACCCCGCGTAAAAGAACCCCGGTTAGGAATAAAGTTAAGTTCTCCTTTCCAGGAAGGAAGGATATGGTGCAGCGTTTCCCCGATCTCCCCAAGATGCTGATGACCAAAAGGCTTGTAGGCAGAGAAATTATTGTTTCGCCAGCTGTAATGCGTTGTGTCGCTCAGCGATTGTCCGGCTCCGGTACTTCCCGTGGTGGCAGCAATATGCACATCACTTTGGAGCAACCCTTCTTTCGCCAGCGGAAGCAGGGCCAGCTGAATGGCGGTAGCAAAACATCCCGGGTTAGCCACATGTTGAGCGGTCCGGATCGCTTCACGATCGAATTCCGGCAAACCATAGATAAAATCGTGCGTTCCCTTTAAGCGAAAATCCTGGCTCAGGTCAATGATCTTCTTACCGAGCAAACCGGGGTTTTCCTTCAGAAAAGCATCGGAAGCGCCATGTCCGAGGCAGAGAAAAAACACATCCGCTTCCGTTCCGGGGTCGCCGGAGAATTTCAAGCTGGTATCACCCAACAGGTCGCCATGCACCAACCATACCGGTTTACCCTCGTGAGACCGGCTGAACGCGTTAATAATCTCTGTATCCGGGTGATTCGTCAGCAGGCGCAGCAGTTCCCCTCCGGTATAGCCGGAAGCTCCCACGATACTCACCTTTATTTTAGAGTTGCTCTGCATGTTCACTGATCTTATGGTAGATTTCTACCTGGTTACCGAATATTTTGGAAAATCCTTTCACATCCTCTCCGGTCCATGATTTGTTCATTTCACCATAGGTACCGAAGCGGGAAGACATGAGATCAAAGGGTGAACGAATGCCGTCCACGGTGAAACGGTAAGGATATGCTGTGAGGAACACTTCGCCGCTCACCCGCTGTTGTGTATTCCGGAAGAAGGCTTCCACATCCCTCATGGCAGGATCCAGGAGTTGCCCTTCGTGTAACCAGTTCCCGTACCAGGCAGCCAGCTGGTCCTTCCAGTAGAGCTGCCATTTTGTAAGTACATGTTTTTCCAGGGCATGATGTGCTTTGATAATCATCATTGGTGCAGCTGCTTCAAAGCCTACCCGTCCCTTAATACCGATAATGGTGTCTCCCACGTGAATGTCGCGGCCGATACCAAAGCCCCTCAGTTGCGTTGCGAGGAAGGCAATAGCTTCCACGGGGTGCGGAAATGCCAGTCCGTTAACAGCAATTAGATCGCCGGTCCTGAACTCCAGGCGGAATTTCTCCGGCAATTGCTTTGTTACCGGATCCGGAAAAGCCTCTTCAGGCAGGGGCTGATCGGAGGTCAGGGTTTCTTTCCCACCAACCGAGGTTCCCCAGATTCCTTTGTTGATGCTGTACGCTGCTTTTTCAAAATTCATCATCACATGATGTTCCTTGAGGAAAGCGATCTCCTGTTCACGGGACAATTTCAGATCCCGTATGGGGGTAATAATTTCTGCCTCGGGCATCAGGATGCGGATCAGCATATCGAAACGTACCTGGTCATTTCCTGCGCCCGTACTACCGTGCGCAATAGCTTCGGCCCCTATCTGCTGGGCGAAATCTGTTACGGCCTGGGCCTGAGAAATACGTTCGGCGCTCACGCTCAGGGGATAAGTATCGTTTTTCAGGATATTACCGTATACCAGGTAACGGATCACCTCATCATAAAACGGCACCAGCTGATCCTTCACGGTGAAGGAGGCCAGCCCCAGAGAAGATGCATGTGATTCCAGGCGTTCGAGTTCCGCAGGGCTAAATCCGCCCGTATTCACGGTAAGGGCATGCACTTCCATGCCGAGAACCTTTGTGAGATATACGCCGCAGAAGGTGGTATCGAGTCCGCCGCTAAAGGCAAGAACTACTTTCTTTTTTTTCATGTTAGAGTATTTTAAAATAGGAAAGAACACGTTTTACTTTCTGCACCGGCTTCCCGGTTTGGTCTGCAGGGTTATATAGCATGGCTGTACAGAGACAATTTGTTCTGTTTTTGCTTTGCAGGATGGGATAATTGATGCAGCTCCTGCAGCCGCTCCAGAATTCTTCGTCCGATGTAAGCTCAGAATACGTTACCGGACCATACCCCAGATCGGAATTGATCTTCATGACCGCCAGTCCGGTCGTTAAACCAAAAATCTTTGCCTCCGGAAACATTCGCCTTGAGAGTTTGAATATTTTTCGTTTAATCTCACGCGCCAGTCCGCTCTTCCTGAATGCCGGAGCTACAATCAGGCCTGAGTTAGCCACGTACTTTCCGTGTTCCCAGGTTTCTATATAACAGAAGCCGGCCCAATCACCGCCGCGTGTGAAGGCAATTACCGCTTTACCCTCGCGGATTTTCTCAACGATATATTCCGGTGACCGTTTGGCAATACCCGTTCCACGGGCTTTGGCGGAGGCCTCCATTTCAAGGCAGATTTGCTCTGCGAAAACAGCATGTTCTTCCGATGCATTCAGCACCAGGAATGATCCTTTAAATTCCATAATGAAATAACGTGTTGTTCGGTTCCGGATAAGGTCAATGGCAAACGGTCACTGACTTCAACGGCACAAAACTTCAGGAAGAGAGTCGGGAGGGACCACCACGTAGGCAGTCAGAGCAGGCCGGACGCGATCAGCGTCTCGGGAAAAAGGGAACTTTAGAAGTAGCAAAAACTATTCCTGCGGGAATAGAAAACAGAACCGCCACTGCTGCGAACACCCTGCGGGCGGCAGCTTTCAGCGCGTTGATGTTTTTGTTTTTCATTTCTTTTTTCGGTAAAAGAATTAAACGTTGCTTTTTATCGTTTGCAAAAGAAATACATTTTTCAATACGTACCAAAAAAAAATTCAGAAAAAGTGATGCTGCCCGGGTTCCGGCACATTGGCCCTCAGTAGGGATGTCCCGGGGAAGACACCATGCAGAGAAAATTCAGTAACTTGCAGCATCATTCCCACTTAAAAAAACAACTATGAAAAAGTTCCTTCTGCTCCTGCTTCTTCCCACCGGCCTCCTGGCGCAGGTGTGTGACTCCCTGATCTCGCCTTGCGTAAGCACCTTTTCCCGGAACGGCTATTTTTTCGATCTGGAGGCGCTGAATCCCATCCAGATCCAGGGTTTTTCATTTACCGCTCAAAACGCAGGTACCCGCACCATTGAGGTATATTATAAGAACGGAACCCATGTCGGCAGCGAGAACAATGCCAGTGCATGGACGCTGATTGGGACCATGACCAACATCACGCCCGCATTTGCCATCAGCTGCCCGCTCCCTCACAACCAGTTTCTGTTCGCATCTGCCATCAATATGAACGGCGGCGACCGTTTCGGATTCTACTTTCAAATGACTTCCGGTACAGGAACGCTGGAATCTCACAGCAACATTACCACCGGGAATATCGGAGCACAGGATGTGAACCTGATCCTGTATTCCGGAGTCGGCGCTAATCCGATTGCAGCTGCCTTCAGCCAGACACTGACGCAGAATCTTACATTCCAGGGCGCAGTGATCTATGATTGCGTCACCTCCGTGGAAGAGAATAACTATACAGAGGTCACACTTTTCCCGAATCCCGCCGGCCAGCAGCTCACACTCACGGCCCATCCGGGTATGGTCTACAGCGGGAGCGTGCTGGATGTAAGCGGAAAACAGGTGATGGATGCAGGATCTTTCCTGGTTTCCGGATCCGTGATTGAGCTATCCGCACTGGCACCTGGGATATATACCCTGCTACTTCAGGATCATGAAGGCGGGCGAATCGTTCGCCGCTTCGTAAAGCAACCGTGATTCCACTGCAGCCTGTAGAGTTGCCGGTGACCCTCAGAACCGGCATTCGGTTGCAGGTACTCCGCCTGGATCTGCTGCACCCGGAATACGGGGGCAATAAATGGTTTAAACTGAAGTTTAATATTGAACGTATGCGTCGGGAGGGGAAAAACACCCTTCTCACCTACGGAGGCGCCCATTCCAACCATATTGCCGCCACAGCCGCTGCCGGAAAAGAGTTTGGCTTTAAAACGATCGGAATTATCCGGGGCGATGAGCTGAACCCGGAGAGCAATGCCACCCTTCGCCGTGCTGCAGAGCAAGGAATGGACCTGCACTTTCTTACACGGGAACAATACCGGAACAAACACCGGCCGGAGGAAAAGAAAAAAATACTCGAAAAATTCGGAGACGTTTATCATGTTCCGGAAGGAGGAGCCAATGAAGAAGCTACCAGGGGATGCGCCGGTATCATCGCGGAGATTCATGAACCCTTCGACTTTATTGTATGTGCCTGCGGTACGGGCTCTACACTTGCCGGACTGATCACCTCGCTCGAAAAGGCACAAATGGCTATCGGTATTCCTGTTTTATCAGAAGCTCAGTTTCTGGAAGAGAGGATCACGGGGTGGGTTGGTCCGGATAAAAATCTCCGTTCACGCTGGAAACTCTATTACGATTATTCGTTCGGAAGGTACGGGGCAATTACACCCGAACTTCGCAAATTTGCACGGGAATTCAGGGAAGACACAGGAATTCCGCTGGACTGCATTTATACAGCAAAAATGATGTGGGGACTGCTGGATCTGACCGAGAAAGGAGTATTCATGAAGGGAGAAAAAGTGATTGCCCTGCACACCGGGGGTCTGCAGGGCAACCGGTCGGCAGAATGAGGCATCAGTCTTCCGACTCTACCATTTGATTTTCATTATATGCCTTAACCATCGCCCGTTTCTGGCTGAGGCCTGAAAAATACGTTTTGGTGCTGATCGCAACGATGCCACCTGTTACATCCCCGTACATTGCAGGAATACCCCCGGTATATACGGTCATGCCCTGAATAGAAAGAGAAGGCACGCCGAATGTTCCGATGACACGCTGATCATCTATGAAATAGGCGGTGGTACCCCGGCGTGAACCCCGGATGTAGACATCTTTTCCGTCGGGTGTAGGCATTAATCCCGGAGTAACATTGGAAGCAATGTTCACGATATCGCCCTTATTGGACGGCATCTGTTTAATTTCCATGTAGTCAATTTTCTTTCCGGAGCACATGGTTTCAGACACCATGCTTTCATATTTGGGAAGAATAACGATTCCGTCGAGAACTGTTGCTTTCATACTCATTTTAAAATTCCTGAAGGAAGTTTTTCCTCCGGATACCGTGATGTCCGTTTGCAGGGTGTCGTAGCCAAGAAAATGCACACGAACGGTGTACTCACCGGCATCCAGTGGCTTTATTACATATCTCCCGTTCACATCAGTTTGCGCCGTTCTGAGTATTTCCTTTCCGGAGATCAGAAACACGTTGACGCCCGGGAACGATTCTCCGTTTTCATCGTTCACCGTTCCGCTGATTTCCCCGGTTTGTGCCAGCATGCCGGAACATCCGCATAGGAAAAGCAGTCCGAAAATCATCTTTTTTAATACGTTGGTATTCATGTTATATGGTTTTAGGGTAAAGGATGTTTTTGTTAATAAGACGAGGGGGACTGGAAATTCCATACGCTCTCCACATTTTTTAAAAAAGTACATTTACTGCCTAACAGAATGAGTCTTTGTCCGTTTAAGAAGCATGGCAGAACAGACCCCTGACACTGAACTGCTCCGGTTGTACCGCAGCACCGGTGACCGGTCGGCGTTTTCGGAGCTTTACCGAAGGTATGTACATCTTGTAATGGGTATGAGTTTAAAATACCTCAAGGACAAAGATGAGGCCAAGGATGCTGCCTCTCAGGTATTTGAAAAGTTACTGAAAGAATTAAAGCATGCCGAAATACAAAACTTCCGGGGCTGGCTGGGATTTGTGACGCGCAATCATTGCATCTCCATTTTACGAAAGAAAGGTGTTGAAAATGAAAGGAATGCAGCGCTGCGATATTTCTCCTCCCCCACTATGGAATCCGGGGAAGAAGAACGTCTTATCAGCAGGGAGAGCGATTACCACAGGCTTGAAACGTGCCTGAAAGAACTCAACCCTGACCAGGAAAAATGTCTACGCTTATTTTATATAGAGGAATGCAGTTATGCCCAGGTGGCAGAACGAACCGGCTATACCATGAATGCTGTAAAAAGCCACCTCCAGAACGGAAAGAGAAACCTTAAGATACTGCTCGAAAAAAATGTCCACATCCCCAAATAACCGGCACTGTCTTAGCCTCGGCGAGATGGAAGAATATGTGAAGGGCTCCCTTTCGCAGGGTGCAGCCCATGCGGTAGAAAAACACCTGCTTCATTGCGAGTTATGCAACGATGCTGTGGAAGGTTTCCGGCAACATCCGTTCACTGCAGCGGATCTGCCGCCGGAGCCTCAACCTAAGAACATCATTCGTTGGAAGGTCCTGAGTTCTGCTGCGGCCGCAGCAGCCATTGTGGCAGGGATATTTCTCTTCCAGAATGACTCAAAAGAGAACCTGATTTCAGAAAAGGCAGACAGGCAAACAAAACGTGCAGATTCATCTGCTGGTACGTTAACGGCAGCGCCGGAACAAAGCCGGAACAAGATGCTGAACGCACTCGTAGAAAAGGACAAGGAAGTAGGATCGCTGATCAGGGAACCGGTAAAAAAAATGGAAGTCCAGCCGGATTTCTATACCGCAAAGGATACATCCTTCTGGGTAATGCCTCAGCAGAAAGTTTCACCTTTGAACAATCCTGCTGCCCCTGAGAATGGGCTTGTTTCGCCGAAGGACAACCTGAAAGACACTTTTCTTTTCGACCTGAAAGTAACACACTACGCATATTATTATGTTAGCGGGGAAGAAGTGCCGGACCAGATCCGATCTACGGAAGCCCGGTTTGAAAATGAACAAGAAAAGGATCTCAGAAAGAAAGAGGGAAAGGATCTGGAGTGGGTAACTACAGAAGATGTGATCCGGAAGGCTATGGAAAATTTCTCAGAAGGAAACTACGCATCAGCGCTGAAACTCTACAATGTTCTTATTTCCTATGAACCCAATGATGTAAACGCCCTCTTCTACGCATCCGTATGTTACAAGAATCTCAACAGGGCGGCAGATGCCGTATCCTATCTGGAACGTGTGACCGGCAGCATTCATACCAGT
Organism: Bacteroidia bacterium; assembly: GCA_020852255.1. NCBI lineage: Bacteria > Pseudomonadati > Bacteroidota > Bacteroidia > Bacteroidia bacterium. The sequence goes on from JADZBD010000002.1 coordinate 380,287, forward strand.
TTTGCCGAAGAAGCTGAATGGGAGCTGGCCCAGTGTTACGTTCAGATGAAGGAATTTAAAAAGGCAGAAGAGCAATTGGAAAAGATATGGCAGAAAAAAGGATTTTATTCTGAACGGGCGCTCCCGATGCTCCGGAAAGTACGCCTCAAGAATAAAAAGCAGTAATTATATCTTGATCTCCTCCTCGTCGCGGTTGAAAAAATGATATTCAAGGAAGTGATAATTATTCATGCCCTTCACTTCCAGTTTACCGCCGTATTTCTTCGCCCATTTCCCTTTCATTGTAAACCATCCGCGCGTAAGATGTGATTCCAGGAAAGGATGAACTGCCAGCACTACGCGCTTTTCGTTGAGTTCCTGCATGATGTATTTCACATCATTTTCAATCTGGTCCAGCAGCAATACGCTGGCCTGAATTTCTCCGCTTCCTCCGCAGGCGGGGCACTTTTCCGCCGTAACCACATTCATTTCCGGTCGCACGCGCTGCCTTGTAATCTGCACCAATCCGAATTTACTGGGAGGCAAGATATTGTGCTTGGCCCGGTCGAGGCGCATTTCATTCTTAAGTTTTTCAAAAAGCTTCTTTCTGTTATCGGGATTATGGAGATCAATGAAGTCGACTACTATGATACCCCCCATATCGCGCAGACGCAGCTGGCGCGCGATTTCGGCTGCTGCCTCCAGATTCACTTCAAGCGCATTTGCTTCCTGAGAATTATCCGAACGGGCACGGTTCCCGCTGTTCACATCCACCACATGCATCGCCTCCGTGTGCTCAATAATCAGGTATCCGCCGGAACGCATGGTAACATGCTTTCCGAACAGAGCTTTAACCTGCTTATCTACTCCAAAATGATCAAAGATAGGAACGGTGCCCTTATACAACTTGAGGATCTTCTCCTTATCGGGAGCAATCTGGTGCAAAAAGCCCTTCATGTCATCATGCATCTTCTGATCCTTCACATGAATAGCACTGAAGCTCTCATTCAGAAGGTCGCGCAGGATCGCATTTGTACGATCAATTTCCCCGAGTACTCTTTGCGGAGGCGCTGCTTTGGTCAATTCATTGAAGATGGATTCCCATTTGCTGATCAGGTCATTCAGATCGGCATGTAACTCGGCCACGGTTCTGTTCTCGGCCACGGTGCGGATAATTGCTCCGTAATTCGCGGGAAGCACGCCCTGAACCAGTTTTTTCAGACGGTCACGTTCCTCCTTTTCCCGGATCTTCTGCGAAACAGAAACTTTATCTGAGAACGGAACAAGCACAACATAACGGCCTGCAAGAGAAATCTCAGAAGTGATTCGCGGTCCTTTAGAAGAGATCGGCTCCTTGGCAATCTGCACTAGTACGTGCATTCCAGACTGTACGATCTGCGTGATTTTACCGTCCTTATGTATATCCCGTTCACAGGTAAAGAACTCCAGTTTGGGAGAGCCCTTTCCGGTGGTAGCCGTTTTTACAAATTTAATAAGTGACAACACCTGCGGCCCAAGATCCAGGTAATGAAGAAAAGCATCCTTCTCATAACCCACGTCTACAAAGGCGGCGTTCAACCCGGGCATCACCTTTTTGACCTTGCCCAGATAGATATCACCAACATTAAAACTTTTGTTGCTCTTTTCCCGGTGGAGTTCCACCAGGCGTTTTTCATTCAAAAGAGCGATCACCGTTTCATTCGGTGCGTTATCGATAATAAGTTCTTTACTCAAAGCTATTCAAATTGTTCTCAAAAACAGAACGTACGGAATGTTCCGCATTCTGTTTTCGGGAAAGTTCAGTTATTCGCAACGGCAAAAGGCCGCTGCGCGGAAACATCGTTAATGACGATTAACGATTCTTTTTCTTATGGCGGTTCTTGCGCAAACGCTTTTTACGTTTGTGAGTAGCCATCTTATGACGTTTTCTTTTCTTACCGCTGGGCATGTCAATTCGTTTTTACTGTTTTAATTTATCTATGTACTTTCTCACTTCTGACCGGATCAGGGTGTCCGTGGTCAGGGTGTAATATTTCTCATATTCCTTTATTGCTCCCTCCTTATCTCCCTTCAGCTCCAATGCTTGTCCTAAATATAGCCAGGCATCTACATAGTTGCTGTCAACTCTCAGCGCCGTGCGGAACCGGCTCTCCGCTTTTTCCCACTGGCCCGATTGCATGGAAAAGAAACCGAGTTGTATGTGGGCATCCACAAACGTGCTGTCTTCAGCGATCAATTCTTTCAGCAGCGCAACACCTTTCATGGGGTCGCTTTTCTGTTCCACCAGGCACACTGCCTTCTTCAACCGCGCTTCCCTGTTTCCGGGTTCCATCCGGAGAATCATGTCGCAGGAATGAATCGCCAGACTATATGCCCGGGATCGCTGCTCCGGTTTGCTGAGCATAGCGGCCTTGTAAAAATCTGTGGCTGCTTTCATCCAGTCTGCGGTCTTGCCACTTTTTTCGGCAACCAGGTACATGTAGGCTGCAGCACCTATCGGGCGGTGACGCAGGCTGAAATATTCCCTGATGCTGTCGGCCCGGGTATTCAACGCCCACTGTTCCACCCGTTTCCGGTCCGGCTCGGACAACACCTGTAGCTCTTCCTCCCACAGAGCAGGAGCTGAAATGAATTCCTGGATAACTTCCGTCTTTTCAGCGGCCTCCGGAATTCGGGGAGCAATAAATAAAAGAACTCCAATAACCAATGCCACAGCAACCGCTATGGCCTGTGGTGATCTCATAACTTTTTACAGAAACTATTGGGAAACAGCCACATTCTTCTTCACCTTCTCCACAAATGTCTTCGCCGGCTTGAAGGAAGGAATAAAGTGAGCAGGAATCACAACCGTGGTATTCTTAGAAATATTCCTTCCGAGTTTTTCCGCTCTCTTTTTTGTAATGAAGCTTCCAAACCCCCTGAGGTAGATATTCTTACCTTCGGCGAGAGAATTTTTCACTTCCGTCATGAATGCTTCCACTGCAGTGAGGACAACCACCTTTTCGATTCCGGTTTTTTCGGAGATCCTCGTTACGATTTCAGCTTTTGTCATATTATAAGGTATTTAAAATCAAACCATTAATATTTAGCAAAGATACATCAAATTTCTTTGAACTTCACAATCAAGCACAAACATAATAATTTGATTTTGAAGGAATTATAAAATATTTCTTAGTATTACTCTGATTCTCTGCCAGTTGTAATCCCATGAAAAGCTTCTCAGATCAACTGATTTCCTGGTACCGGACGCATAAGCGAGCGCTTCCATGGAGGGAGACACGTGATATATATAAGGTGTGGCTCAGTGAAATCATTCTTCAGCAGACGAGGGTTGATCAAGGGTTGCCTTACTATGAACGATTCCTGAAAATCTTTCCTGATGTGAACGCCCTCGCGAAGGCTTCCCGCGAAAAAGTTCTGAAGGCCTGGGAGGGGCTGGGATATTATTCCCGTGCCAGAAATCTTCACGAAACGGCCCGAACGGTTTCTTACAAACTAAGAGGAAGATTTCCCGGTGATTATTCAGGACTGATCCGTCTCAAAGGAATCGGACCGTACACTGCCGCTGCAATTGCGTCTTTCTGTTACGATGAAGCCCGGGCGGTGGCAGACGGAAATGTGATGCGATTTTTAAGCCGGCTTCATGGCATCCGGACAGCAGTGGATACGGCCGCAGGAAGGAGAAAAGTGATGGCTCACGCACAGGAGTGGATGAAGGGGCAGCGGCCATCGGAATTCAACCAGGCGATCATGGAATTCGGTGCACTTTACTGTATTCCGGCATCGCCCGATTGTACTTCATGCATATTTCGGGATGTTTGTGTAGCAGGAATAAAAAAGCAAGCCCATTGCTTCCCGGTAAAGAAAAAGAAGACGGCGGTAAGAGACCGCTACTTTCATTACTTTCTGTGCGAATACAGCGGCCGGATACTGATACATGAACGAACAGAAAAAGATATTTGGCAGGGATTGTTCGACTTGCCGCTTATTGAAACTGCCCGGCCGGCGGGAGCCGCATCTGCCCTGTCGGCGTTTCTAAAAGCACGGAAATTGCGCTCAGCCGCCGTGGTGGTAAGCGGTCAGCCCCGTGAAGTAATACATATTCTTTCCCATCAAAAGATCCATTGCCGGTTATTCGTCCTGCAACTGAAAAAGAGACTGGTGTTGTTGCCCGGCGAGCGCCTGATCCGTAGTGCAGATTACAGGCTTTATCCTATGCCCCGGTTACTGACCCGTTTTCTTTCGAAGGAGATATAAGTTCTATACCTTTGCGACTCCTGATGAGGACGATCCTTTTTCTCATTCTGTTCACGGCCGGTTCGGGCACACTCCTCGCACAGACGCTTACGCAGACGGTGCGCGGAACCGTTATAGATGCCGACTCGAAATCGCCCATTCCCGGTGTTGCCGTAAAGATGTTCTTTGGAGATTCGGTCAAGACTTCCACCAGTGATGCAGACGGAAAATTCAGGATCCGTGAGGTTCCGGTAGGGCGTCACCGGATGACTTTCTCATTTATCGGATACGAAGAACGCAAGCTGGATAACCTGGTGGTGGGAACAGGAAAGGAAGTTATTCTGCAGATTGAACTAACTGAAAGTGTTATCATGAGCGATGAAGTGCAGATTTACGGGAATATTGACCAGACCAAAGCGAACAATGATCTGGTGACGAATAGTTCCCGGAATTTTCAAAGCGAGGAAACGGAGCGCTATGCCGGTTCGCGGGCAGATCCCAGCAAGATGGTAGCCAATTACGCCGGTGTAGCGTCTGCGAACGATCTGCGAAATGACATCATCGTTCGGGGCAATTCTCCACTTGGCGTGCTCTGGCGGCTGGAAGGACTTGACATTCCCAACCCCAACCACTTCTCGAATCAGGGTGCCACCGGCGGTCCGATCAGTATTCTTAATAATAATCTGCTGGCCGGCAGTGATTTTCTCACGGGAGCGTTCCCTGCAGAATACGGAAACAAGAGTGCCGCTGTTTTCGATCTCCGGCTAAAGAACGGCAATAACGAAAAATACGAATTCACTTCGCAGATCGGCTTTAACGGCTTTGAGCTGGGAGCCGAAGGTCCTATTTCAAAAAAACAGGGGTCGTCCTTCATCGCCGCTTACCGGTACAGCACTTTCGCTTTTTTTGATCTGATTGGGGTAAACTTTGGTGTTTCGGGAATTCCGGAGTACAGTGACGCAACGGTGAAGTTCAACATACCCACGAAAAAAGCCGGACAATTCTCTCTGTGGGGAATTGGAGGCAAGAGTCATATTGAACTGCTGGACAGTGAACGTGACACCACCAACTGGGCGCTAACGGACGGCGGGGAAGACCTGATCTTCGGCAGCAATATGTTTGCGCTGGGAATGAACCACGTCTATTTTTTCACACCTGACATTTCAGGAAAATTTTCCGCCGGCTTCACACGGGGAGGTTTCAGCGCAATAATTGATACGCTGAGCAGCACAAAGGTACCCTTCCGGGTTTACACCAATGAATCATCGGAAGATTCCCATATTCTCTCCTATGTTCTCACATGGAAAATGAATGCCCGGCACCTGTTTAAAACCGGAATTAATTATTCCGGCTTTTTGTTCGATTATCACACTTATTTCTGGTCGCGGAAAAGCCTGATAAATGTAGATCAGTTAAAACAAAACGACGGTACCGGGGTCCTCCAGTCATTTCTTCACTGGCAATACCGGATCAACGAAAAGCACAGTATGAATACAGGGATTCACCACCAGTACCTAGTCCTTAACGGGCGGCAAATCGCTGAACCCCGTATCGGATGGAGGTTTCAGTTTAAAAAGAACCAGTCTCTCTCTCTTGCCGGCGGAATACACAGCCAAACAGCACCCATGCTTTATTATTTTTACAAAACATACGATACCCTTAGTCAGTCTTACACACAGAGTAATCTGGAACTGGATTTTTCAAAGAGTGTTCATGCGGTAGCAGGGTACGACCTGGTATTTAAAAAGGACTTTCGGATGAAGGCTGAAGTATACTATCAGTACTTGTTTCACATTCCCATTGATACTTCCCGTAACAGCACTTTCTCGCTCATTAACTCAGGAAACGACATAGAAGGTCTTCCGCTGATGGACAGCCTGTATAATTCCGGTACAGGAAGTAGCCGGGGCATAGAATTTACTTTCGAAAAGTTTTTCAGCAAGCGGTATTACTTCCTGACTTCTGTTTCGCTGTATCAGTCGGATTACTCCGCAGCCGATGGGAAAATACGCCCAACCGCCTTTTCGGGAGGATATGTTTACAATCAGCTGGCCGGGTATGAACTTCCGGTTGGAAAGAAGAAGAACGTGCTGCTGGAACTGGATATGAAATTCACACTGGCTGCGGGAAACCGCTACACACCCATTGACCTTGTTGCTTCGGCCGCAGAAAACAGTGCGGTTTATTCAGACAGTCTTGCGTTTTCGGAAAAATTTAAAGATTACTCGCGGCTGGATCTGAAAGTAAGCGTTCGTATCAACAGGAAAAAGACCGCACATTATTTATTCCTCAATGTAGAAAATGTGACCGACCGGAAAAACGTACTGCGTCAGATCTACGATCCGAAGACAAGTACCATCGTGGAAGAATACCAGCTCGGTGTATTTCCGTACGGGGGTTACCGGATCGAATTCTAGGCCAGCAGCCACTCGGACAATCCCATCACCAGTATCACCCCGTCTATTCCCAACGTAAAAAACAGTTCCCGCCGTTCAGGCGATGCCAGAAAGGATAAAGGGAAATAGATCGCCGCGGTGATCATCCAGGGAAAAAAAGTTTCCTTGAAAATTCCGGCAATAAACAGAGTGGCCAGAAAAAAAAACCAGGACAGCTTACGGGTGCCGTCTGTATCCACCATTTGCGGCCAGGTTTTTATTCCATCTGCCCTATCCCGCGCTACATCCCGCAGGTCGAACAGGAAAGCGAGGGAAGTGATAAAACATGCGCGCTCTGCACATGTAACCCACATTTCCCGGCCGAAAGATTCCATGCTTATTCCGCTGATAAAAAATCCCCAGGTAATTCCGATCAGAAACGGCTTCAGCCATCCGTACTTTCTCAGGTTGACACCGGGAATAAAATAGGCAAGGGAAATGATTCCCGTACAGAGAAAAACAATCTGTTCAAAACGAGTGGCACGAAACAGAAAATAGAAACCCATCATTCCGGCAGACAGGATGACTGCGGTGATTATCCCACCCCGAAAACGAATAAATAACCGCTGCCGTTCGCTCAGTGCCGCATCCTCCTTTCGGATGAGAACCAGGCGCTGCAAATTATAAAGGAAAAAAATGCTGCAGAATACAAACAGCATCGGTTCCCACTCCGGTACCCGCTGATGCCTGACCATTGATCCGGCATAAAGTACGGCACCCGAAAGTGCAATAAAAATATTCCCGTCCGTCAGGAACCGGCCAGGGATACCGGGAAACCTCATAGGTGTTTATCGTAGAAGGAATCAGGCAGCGAGAAATAAAGCAGACTTCCGGCGACCAGTCCGATGGCGGCACCTTTGAGACTGGCCACTATCTTTTTCTTTCGTGCTACGCGCTCATATCCTACAAGGTAAACATCGTAGTGCGGCGCACCTCTCACTTTATAGTTAGGCGCTCTCACCTTAATAAAAGGTATCAGCAGTGCCCCTGAGTAGGCAAAAGGAGGAAGGTATGCGTAAAAATATCCGCCATAATTGGGTAGCAGGGCCCCTGAGGCAAACCCGATTCCCGCTCCAAGCCAGAATTCAAGAGCAGTGTTGTGGTAACGGGCAGCATCCTGTTCCCCATGCATAAAATTCCGCATTTCAGGAACCGTGAAAAAATTACCGGCCATGGTATCGTAGATATAGAACACCCGTTCTGTTCCGTTGGCGTACTTAACCGAGAAGAGGCGATCCCGCTCCATCAGCAGTTTCCGCTCCGGATGCTTTTTGGTTGGCCTGGGATGCAGGCAGTATACTGTTTCCGGCAATGTGTCCAGAATCTTCGTCGGGAGGATCTCTCCATTCATCAGGAAGAGGGAGTCTGTTAATCGCAAGGTATCCGCCTGCTGTGCATAAGCGCTAAGGACAGAAAAATATAACAGGGTAATAATCCAACCATTCATCCTATTGTAAAGCTACAAAAAACATTTCCACGGGACGGTAAAAACCATGCGTCTCCTGTCGCCATTGTATTATATTTGTTTCCTTAAAATAAATCCTATGGATGCCTTCGTAAACAGACACAACGGACCCAACGCAGAGGAGACTGCGGCCATGCTTCAGCAGATCGGAGTCAAGAGTATTGATGAACTGATCGCACAAACCGTTCCGCAGGCCATTCGTCTGCAGCAACCGCTCGCTATCGGGCAGGGAATGACGGAGTTCGAATACCTGAATCATATTCGCGGACTGGGTAGAAAAAACAAATTGTTCCGGTCATATATCGGAGCCGGATATTACGGGACCATTCTTCCTCCGGTCATCCAGAGAAACATTCTTGAGAATCCGGGATGGTATACCGCTTATACTCCGTATCAGGCCGAGATTTCCCAGGGGCGTCTTGAAGCATTGCTGAATTACCAAACCATGATTTGCAGTATGACAGGGATGCCGGTAGCCAATGCATCGCTGCTGGATGAGGCTACAGCCGCTGCAGAGGCTATGAGTATGTTTTTCAGTTCGCGCAGCAGGGAGAAGGAGAAGGCCGGGGCGGTTGCGTTCTTTGTGAGCTCCAATTGTTTCCCCCAAACCCTGGATGTGATCACCACACGGGCCATTCCTTTAGGAATTGAAGTAGTTACCGGCACACCGGAATCCTTCAAAGGAGGAGAAAAATTCTTCGGTGCCCTCATTCAGTATCCCGATTCCAACGGAAGCGTGACTGATCCCTCGGTCTTCATAAAAAACTGCCAGACAGCCGGTATTCCGGTAGCCGTAGGAGCCGATCTTTTGTCACTTGCCCTGCTTCGACCGCCCGGAGAGATGGGCGCTGATGTGGTGTTTGGAAACAGCCAGCGTTTCGGTGTTCCGATGGGATTCGGAGGTCCACATGCCGCATTTTTCGCCGCAAAAGAAGATTACAAGCGGTTATTCCCCGGTCGTATTATTGGCGTGAGCGTAGATGCCGACGGCCGGCCCGCACTGCGCATGGCACTGCAAACACGTGAACAACATATTCGAAGGGAAAAAGCCACCTCGAATATTTGCACGGCGCAAGCACTTCTGGCGATCATGGCTTCCATGTATGCGGTGTATCACGGACCAAAGGGGATTCGCAGCATTGCAGCTCATATTCATTCCTGCACAGCCATACTTTACCGCGAACTGAAAAAAGCCGGCATCAATGTGAAGGGAACGCTGTTTTTCGATACCCTTCATATCACCGGTGCTGATCAGAACCGCATCCGTACCGCTGCACTGGCCACTGCTATTAATTTACAGTATAAAGGCAACGATGAAGTGATCATTGCTCTGGATGAAACCGTAAGTTCCGGTGATCTGAATGATCTTCTAGGGATTTTTGGAATCAAAAGCAGTGTAACGGCAGACACCATCCATAACGAGAAAGGTGTTCTTCAGGATTCCGGTCTAAAGCGTACCTCCCCCATTCTTGATCATCCCATCTTTTCTTCGTATCACAGCGAAAGCGAAATGATGCGATACATCAAGCGGCTGGAAAACAAAGATCTTTCGCTGACGCATTCCATGATCTCATTGGGATCCTGTACCATGAAACTGAATGCAGCATCAGAACTTCTGCCGCTTACCTGGCCCGAGTTTGCCAACCTTCATCCGTTTGTTCCGTCAGATCAGGCCGAAGGCTATCTGGAACTAATTAACACCCTCAACCGCGATCTTGCCGTTATTACGGGTTTCGCCGGTATGAGTTTTCAGCCAAATTCCGGCGCACAGGGCGAATATGCCGGCCTGCTTGTGATACGTGCTTTTCATCTGGCCAACGGAAACACTCAGCGAAACATTGCGCTTATTCCCACCTCAGCACACGGAACCAATCCTGCCAGCGCTGCAATGGCCGGAATGAAGATTGTACTTGTTAAATGCGATGAAAAAGGAAATATTGATATCGCAGATCTGAAGCAGAAAGCTGAACAGCATAAGAATGAACTCTCCTGTCTGATGGTAACCTATCCCAGCACCCATGGAGTATTTGAGGAAGGCATCCGTGAGATTACGGGCATCATTCACGACAATGGCGGTCAGGTATACATGGATGGTGCCAATATGAATGCGCAGGTGGGACTCACCTCACCCGGAAATATCGGGGCGGACGTATGTCACCTCAATCTGCATAAAACATTTGCCATTCCGCACGGCGGCGGCGGACCGGGCATGGGGCCCATCGGTGTGGCAAAACATCTGCTTCCCTTCCTCCCCGGACATCCCTTCGTAAAATCAGGCAGCGATAAAGCCATACCAGCAGTTTCCGCCGCACCCTTCGGATCGGCACTCATCCTGCTGATTTCGTACGGGTATATTAAAATGCTGGGAGGTCCGGGCTTAAAAGCCGCCACCTGCACAGCGATTCTGAACGCCAATTACATGAAAGAAATTCTGAAAGATCATTATCCCATTCTCTATGTGGGAACGAATGGGCGCGTGGCCCACGAGATGATCCTCGATTGCAAGGATTTCAAGAAAACCTCCGGGGTGGAAGTCGGTGATATGGCCAAGCGACTCATGGATTATGGATTTCATGCACCAACCGTTGCATTTCCTGTTCACGATACCCTGATGGTAGAGCCGACAGAAAGCGAAAGCAAGGCCGAACTGGATCGTTTCTGTGAAGCGCTGATCCAAATCCGGCAGGAGATCGAAGCCATCGAAAAGGGTCAGGCAGATCCGGCGAACAACCTGCTCAAAAATGCTCCGCACACTGTACGCAGGGCCACCGCCGATCAGTGGAAATTCCCCTACACCCGTCAGGCGGCCGTTTATCCTCTTAAGTGGGTGAAAGACAATAAGTTCTGGCCTTCAGTAGGGCGAGTTGACAATGCAGCCGGCGACCGGAATCTGGTATGTACCTGTCCGCCCCTGGAGCAATATGCCGAAGTGGTGGCGTAAGGCTATATTTCGTAACTTCGTGACCGGAAAACCCGAAAACAAAAACAATAAACCAAAACTCAATTCAATGAAAAAACTCTACGCAATTACTCTGTCACTTGGAGTGTGCGCAGGACTTATGGCACAGCGCCCTTCTACCGGCGAAACTGTTCAGGCTCCTGTGAACTCTAACGCCAAAAACGGAAACCCTTCCGTGATGGTAACCCCCACTGATACCCTTTGGGGAAATTTCCCAATGGGTGGCGGAACTGCCTCTCCTACCATTTTCTCCTCTACAGGAGGCGGATTTGTGGGCGGTCATAATGGCTACGGTGACCTTAAGAAAGTACAGGCTTTCATGGTAACCTCGCCCTATTCTGTGGAAGGCATTTGCTACTGGTTTGGCGGTAAAGTATTCACTTCCGGAAACAATACTTCTAAAGTTGTTTCCAGCCTGTGGGCAATGACCGGAACAGGAACCGCTTCCACCGGAAACGCACCTTGTCCTGCCAACAACCCGATCGCTAACACAAGCAACGACATCATGATTGGCGCCATTGATACAACCTCGAGCGGAGCAGGAGGATTTGTTTTTGTTACTCTTCCTTCACCCTACGCCGCTACCGTTGACTATGGTGCAGGCATCAACCTCGCCTTCAATAGCGCAGGTGACACCGTTGGTCTTGTTTCTACAGAGGACGGAGGTGCAGGTATGATGGATCAAAGCTGGGAGCAATGGAGCGACAATACATGGCACACCGCTTATGAGCCGCAGAACTGGGGTCTGAACATTGACTGGGCTATTTTCCCGATCGTGAATATGAATTCCGGTATTGCTGATGGCAACTTTATCAATGGCATCAAGCTGTACCAGAATTTCCCGAACCCCACAATGGGCAACACGACCGTTTCCTTCGAACTTGAGAACAGTGCAAAAGACGTAATGATCGTTATCAACGATCTGAACGGAAAACTGATCAAAAAGATTGAGCTGAAGAACCTGAACGCCGGCAAGCACGAGTTAAACCTCGATGCAAAAGAGATTGGTGCAGGAACTTTCTTCATCCTTCTCCAGGCCGACAACAATCGTCTTGGAAAGAAGATGACTGTTGTTCACTAAATCGTCACCAACGAATAAAAGCCCCGTGTAAAAGCGGGGCTTTTTTATTTTTAGTCAATATCTTTGCATCATTCACGTTACGCTGTCATGAAATATCTTTTGTACTCAATTCTTCTGTTTCTATACTCTGCACTTAGTGCACAAAATATTACTGAAGAATTTGAGGATTCCGCCACGGTAGTCAATAACGGATGGGTTACGCTGAACAATAGCAATCCTGCCGGACCTACTTCCTGGTTTGCCGGTAACACTACGGTATTTACCGCCCATTCCCAGAACGGATATTTTGCAGCAAATTACAACAGCTGTTCCGGCAGCGGTACCATCAGCACCTGGCTGATCTCACCGGTTCGCTGGTTTCGTAACGGAGATTCGATTCTGTTTTACACCCGCACCGTTGACTCCTCCCTGATTCCAACCTTTCCTGACAGGCTGCAGCTCCGGTTCAGTCCGAATGGAACCGGGCTCAATGTGGGTGCTAATGCCAGTGATACAGGAGATTTTACCCAGTCGTTACTTGACATCAATCCCACTTACGATTCTACAGGATATCCCAATGGTTATCCCTGCCACTGGAAAAAATACATGGTCATACTCTCGGGTCTACCCGCCCAGGGGGTGAGCGGACGCTTCGCCTTTCGCTATTTTATAGAAAATGGCGGCCCGCTTGGGTCACGTTCAGATTATATCGGCATCGACAGCTGTGCATACCGCACCCCTACAAACGGCGTTAATGAATCCGAACCATTCCGGTTCTCGGTATTTCCTAATCCCGTTCAGCAAGGACAACCTGTTTCTATTCAATCTGCCGATCTGCACACAGAGTCGAACCTGGAGATCCTGGACGCAACAGGCCGGATCATTTTTACCTGCTCTTTCCGGGATCAGATTTTTATTGATACCCGAAGCTGGGCGGCCGGGCTCTTTCACATCCGTTTAGTGAACAAAGATGGGACAGTCTCCCGTTCTTTGATTATCAGATAATTACACCAACACAACAGCTTATTTATGCAGGCCTCCATTTTGGGGGTTGGCCGTCTTTTAAGTAACTTCGCAGAAATTTCAACAGCCCTAAAACAAAAACCAAGAACAATGAAGAAACTCTACATTATTGCAGTCGTTCTTTTGATGGGAGGAGCCATGTTTGCACAAACGCAGAACATACCTATGAACCCCCGAACGAAGCTGCACCGGCCTATCAACAATGTTGTGAAGCCTTCGCACCTTAACGGTCCTGAAGCCATCAGTTCATTTATCGTTGACTATGATACCGCCGATGCTTATACCTGGTGGACCGGTGGCGATACTTACGATCGTTTCATATGGGACATGAACTGGAACTACAATGCAGCTCAGGGAGACACCGCGCTGAAGTATGTAGTAACAGCATTTGATACCATTATTGACAGCTATGCGAACCCGAGCCCTGTCGGCTACCCGCTCAACAGTGTTCAGCAGGTGAAAGTAGATTCCATCTATTTTATCATCGGTCAGGAGAATAACTCCACAACTGATGATACACTTATCGTTAAGCTGATGAACGTAAATGCGAATGGATATCCTTCCACTACCGTTTACTGGTCCGACACCCTTTATTTCCCTCAGGACATACCTCACGGAACAAACTGGCTGCAGGCCTACTATGTATCTATACCTGTTAACGGAAGCAATGGATTTGTGATCCCTTCCAACGGAAAAAAATATTCCGTGCGCCTGGAATATCATGGTAACAAACAGGATACCTGCGGTGTACTTGCCGGATTTGGATCATTCCAGGGTTCCTGCGGCAGCAGCCCGAATGCACTTCTGGCCTACCAGACTCAAACGGGTGCTTTCAAGGTGAACTCCACCACCTGGTATAATGCGAATTCCTTCGCAGTTTGGACCGAGTATGCCACTTATGGAACCTTGCCCACAACGAGCGGTGCGAACCTTTACTACGACTGTGACGGTTCTGGTGGTATTACTTCAGGCGACGGAATGAACTATATCCAGAACCTGAACATCCTTACGTACGAGACAGTAACTACCAATGTGGGTATGACTGAAGATTTCGTTAACGGTATCCGTCTTGGACAGAACTATCCAAACCCATCTGTAGCCGATTTCAACCTGATTTATCAGATTGAGAAGAGTTCAGCGGTTAAACTCGAGATCATGGATATGACCGGAAAAGTGGTGGCTGTGTTCAACGAAGGCAACAAGGCAGCCGGACAGCATACCATTAAGATTTCCGATCTGAATCTGCAGTCGGGCACCTATTTCTACACGCTTACCGCGAACGGAAATAAACTCACCAAGAAATTCAGTATTGCGAAATAGTTTCCGCTAACATTATCAATATAGCCCCGGCAGATCTTCTGCCGGGGTTATTTTTTTCGCAGCGATTTGAGAAACTTGGAAGCGTAAACAAAGTCCACCAATTGTTCATTGGTGGCCTGAAGTATATCGTGGCGGCTTCCCTCCCACGCTTTATTGCCCTTATGAAAGAAGGCGATCTTATCTCCGATCTCCATAACGGAATTCATGTCGTGGGTGATCACCAGGGTAGTCATGTTAAATTCATAAGTAATCTCCTGGATAAGATCATCAATAAGAATAGATGTTTTCGGATCGAGTCCGGAATTCGGTTCATCGCAGAACAGATACTTTGGATTAAGTACGATGGCTCTGGCAATGGCCACGCGCTTTTTCATTCCACCGCTTATCTCGGATGGAAATTTTGCATTTGCATTCTGAATATTCACACGATTGAGGCAGAAATTAACCCGGTCCAGCTTCTCCTGGGAACTCATTTCGGTAAACATCTGCAGCGGAAACATCACATTCTCCTCCACGGTCATGGAATCAAAAAGTGCTGCACCCTGGAAAAGCATACCGATTTCTCGCCGGATCATTTTCCGTTCATTCAAAGACATTCCCGTAAAATTCTTCCCGTCGTAGAGTACGTTTCCGCTATCAGGCTCCAGAAGACCAACCATGCACTTCATGGTCACGGTTTTGCCTGACCCGGATTCACCGATTATGAGATTTGTCTTGCCCTTATCGCATGTAAAGGAAAAATCCTTCACCACCTGCTTATCCCCAAATGACCTGGATATATTCCTAACCTCGATCATGCCAGCAGGATCTGAGTAATAATGAGGTTAAAAATTAATATCACTATACTGGAATAAACCACCGCCTTCGTACTGCTTTGACCCACTTCCAGCGCACCTCCGTTAGTCCGGTAACCGTGGTAGGAAGCTACCGAGGCAATGATAAAGGCAAATACACAGGTTTTCACCAAGGCATACATCACATTATATGGCCGGAATTCATATTGGATTCCGTACATATACTCCTGAGGGGTAACAACGCCCATTGCCACCCCCAGGAAATATCCCCCAAGGATCCCGAGGAACATACTGATCACGATCAAAAAAGGGTTGATGAATACAAGGGCGACTATTTTGGGAAGAATCAGGAAGGAAGCGGAATTCACACCCATGATTTCCAATGCATCCACCTGCTCACTCACTTTCATGGTTCCGATCTCGGAGGCAATATTTGATCCCACTTTTCCCGCCAGGATGAGACTGACAATGGCCGGGGAAAATTCAAGGATCATAGAATCGCGGGTGGTTACCCCTACAGCATACACCGGTACCCAGGGACTTTCAAATCCGAAAGCCGCCTGAATGGTAATAACTGCACCCATGAACACAGAAATGATGGCAACAATCCCCAGTGAACCAATCCCGAGTTTGTCGATTTCAGAAAAAACCTGACGCCGAAATACCCAGCCCTTTTCCGGGCGGCTGAATACCCTGGCCATCAGCAGATAATAACTCCCAAGATGATATAATATATTCATGGAAGTGCAAATTTAACCAAAACCGGGAACCTCCCCTCGCAGAATCCGTAGAAATGCTTAGATTTGAGGGAATTAGCTATGACTAAACGAGTTCTGATCCTGGCTTTTACGGGAATCCTGGTATTGGGTTTATCCTCCTGCTTTCTTTTCCGCAAGAAGAACAAGTGCGGTGATTGCCCGCAATGGAACCGGACCAAACATAACTGTACTGAACAAAAGCGTTAATATACCCTGTTTAGGGTATCACTTACCCCTGTGGAAGGGCTAACTTTATCACATGAAACATCTTAACCGTACACTGGACCAGTTGGCAATCGGAGAGTCAGGAGTGATAGAATCCTTCACTGATCCGGTTATGTCCCTGAAATTGGTTGAGATGGGGTGTGTTCCCGGCGAACCTGTATTAATGGACTCGGTGGCACCATTGGGTGATCCCATTGCCGTGATGGTTTGCGGTTACAAACTGAGCCTTCGGAGAACAGAGGCCGCCTCCATTGTGCTCCGGCCTCTCCGTTAAAGAAGGCATTTCTTCTTACCTGTGGACTCCACTCCCGCTTCTCCGCTGCGCATTGCACTGGTTGGGAATCCCAACAGTGGCAAATCAACCCTGTTTAACCGGCTGACAGGCCTGCGTCAGCGCACGGGAAATTTTCCGGGCGTAACGGTTGAAAAAAAATCCGGCACCTTTTGCCTTCCGGACGGACGCGATGTTGAAATCACAGATCTTCCCGGTACCTACTCTTTGTATCCGCGTTCCCTGGATGAACGGATAACCGCCGAATTCATTCTGAATCCGGACTTGGGTCCGCATGCAGCACTCGTAATTGCAGACGCTTCGAATCTTAAACGGTCGCTCTTCCTGATCTCCCAGCTGCAGGACACCAGGATCCCGATGGTAGTAGCTTTAAATATGATTGATCTCGCCATCAAGAACGGGGATAAGCTGGATCTCGAAAAGCTGAATAAAGAGTTCAATGCAGTATTTGTGCCCTGCAACAGCCGGAGCGGTGAAGGTGTAGTTGACGTGCTGCACGCGCTCGAATCCCTACAAGCTGTTCATACAGGAATTGAACCGGCGCTGTTCGCCTCCGCCAGGGAAGAGGAGCAGCGGGAAGAATCCGTTCGCCGCTACAGCCGGATCGGATCCATTCTCCGCGAAGCGTATGTTCCGGGGAAAAACAAGATGAATTCCATTACTTCAAAAGCAGATAAAATACTGACTCACCGTATTGCAGGATTTGCCATTTTCCTGTTCATTCTCTTCATAATATTTCAGTCCCTGTTCTACCTCAGTGCCTGGCCCATGGATATTATCGACGGCTGGTTCAGCAGTTTCAGCGCCTGGGTAAAGGACAAAACAGGTACAGGAGAACTGTCGTCGCTTATTGCAGAGGGAATCATTCCCGGGGTGGGAGGTGTACTCATGTTTGTGCCACAGATCGCTTTTCTTTTTCTGTTCATCACTCTGTTGGAAGACACCGGTTACATGTCGCGTGTGAGTTTTATCATGGACCGCTTATTCCGGAAATTTGGTATGAGCGGAAGAAGTGTAATCCCACTTATGAGCGGCATGGCCTGCGCAATTCCTGCGATTTTAGGAACACGTACAGTCAGCAACCGGAAAGAGAGGATGATCACTCTTTTTGTAACACCCATGATGAGTTGCAGCGCGCGCTTACCCGTATTTGCCTTCATGATTGCATTGGTAATACCAGATCAGATGCTTGGAGGTTTCATCCAGTTGCAGGGGCTTGTGCTTATGGGATTGTATCTGCTTGGTTTTCTGGGGGCCCTGCTTACCGCATGGGTGATGAAATGGCTGCTTAAAAGCAATGAGCGCAGTTATTTCATCATGGAACTCCCTGTGTACCGTTATCCCCGCTGGACTTCCGTAGGACAGACGATTATTGATAAAGTCAAAATATTCATCAAGGATGCCGGACTGGTAATTGTAGCTATTTCCATTTTGTTGTGGTACCTGGCCGCACACGGACCTGGCAACGAGTTTCAAAAAATTGAAGAACGCATCCGCTCCGAAGTACAGGCCGGCATAATTCCTGCAGATAAAGCCGCGGCAGCGGAAGCCTCTGAAAAACTGCGGGCTTCGTGGGCCGGGTATATTGGAAGAGGCATTGAGCCGGTGATAGCACCACTGGGATTCGACTGGAAGATTGGCATCGCGCTCATTACGTCGTTTGCCGCCCGTGAAGTATTTGTTGGCACCATGGCCACTATCTATTCTTTGGAAGATGAGAGTGTTTCTACATCCACTCTTCAGAAATTACGTTCGCAAACGAATGTACAGGGTGAAAAAGTTTTTTCTCTGGCCACCGGCTGCAGCCTGATGATCTTCTATGTATACGCTATGCAGTGCATGAGTACCTTTGCGGTGGTATACCGGGAAACAAAAAGCTGGAAGTGGCCCGTTATTCAAACGGTGTTCCTGAGCTGTTTTGCCTGGATAACGAGCTTTCTAACCTTTACGCTTTTAAGCTGAGATTTCAGGCGGCCTTCAGACGGCTCAGCCTTGAACGGGTAATTTTTTCTTTGGCGTAAACAGCTGTTATGTGAAGTTCAGATGCCTTTTTACCGGGCACTTCAAACATGGCATCCATCATAATTGCTTCACATATCGAACGAAGTCCGCGTGCTCCCAATTTGAATTCCATGGCCTTGTCAACGATGAACTCGAGTGCATCCGGTTCAAAGCTAAGTTTCACATTATCCATTTCGAAAAGGCGCTGATACTGGCGGATCAGAGAATTTTTGGGTTCGGTGAGAATTCTGCGCAGAGTAGCACGGTCGAGTGTATTCAGAAAAGTGAGTACGGGTAATCGGCCGATAAGTTCAGGGATAAGACCGAACGTGCGCATATCCTGCGGAGAAACATACTGCAGAAGATTATCCTTGTCCAGCTCTTCCCCCTCTTTTCCAGTACTGTATCCAATGGTTTGTGAGCGCATTCGCCGGGCGATGATCTTATCAATACCGTCGAAGGCTCCGCCGCAGATAAAAAGTATATTCCTTGTATCTACCTGGATCATTTTCTGCTCCGGATGCTTACGTCCGCCCTGCGGAGGAACACCGACTGCAGATCCCTCCAGCAGTTTCAGTAATCCCTGCTGTACACCTTCACCGGAAACGTCGCGGGTGATGGAGGGATTATCGCCTTTACGAGAGATTTTGTCTATTTCGTCTATGAATACAATACCTCTCTCTGCAGCTGCCACATTATAATCCGCAGCCTGCAGCAGGCGGGTAAGTATGCTCTCCACGTCCTCTCCCACATAACCGGCCTCTGTGAGTACAGTTGCATCGGCGATGCAGAACGGCACATTGAGGATACGGGCGATGGTGCGGGCCAGAAGCGTTTTCCCCGTTCCGGTTTCGCCCACCATTACGATGTTAGACTTTTCAATCTCCACATCTTCCGCCTTCATTTTGGCGGGCTTCTGCGTAATGCGTTTGTAATGATTGTACACCGCCACGGAGAGTACGCGCTTGGCCTCATCCTGACCAATCACATACTGGTCAAGGTGGGATTTGATCTCGGCCGGCTTATGTAATTGTACGGTGGCAAATGAAGTTTTGGCTTTATCGCTTTGCTCCACCTTCAGGATGTTCCAGGCCTGCTCAACACAATGATTACAAATATGCGCCTCCTGACCGGCGATCAGCATGGTGGTGTCTTTCTTATCCCGTCCGCAGAAGGAACAGGAAATCAGGTTACCCTTTCCGGCCATAACGTATAATTATTATTTTGAATTTCTTACCAGCACTTCATCAATCATTCCATAGGATTTAGCCTCTTCAGCCGTCATCCAGTAGTCGCGGTCAGAATCCTTCTCTACGCGCGAGAATTCCTGCCCGCTGTGTTTGGCGATGATGTCGTACAACTCCTTCTTTAGCTTAAGGATTTCCCTGGCAGTGATTTCGATATCGGAAGCCTGTCCTTCTGCGCCGCCCAGCGGCTGGTGAATCATTACGCGGCTATGCGGAAGCGCGGTACGCTTTCCCTTTTCGCCCGCGCACATCAATACTGCTCCCATTGAAGCAGCCATCCCGGTACAGATGGTGGCTACATCCGGGGTTATATACTGCATTGTATCATATATTCCCAGACCTGCATACACACTGCCCCCGGGCGAATTCAGATAGATCTGGATATCGCGCTTGGCATCAACCGATTCAAGAAAAAGCAGCTGCGCCTGGATAATGTTCGCCACCTGATCGTTAATTCCCGTTCCCAGGAAAATGATCCGGTCCATCATAAGGCGTGAGAAAACGTCCATCTGCGCCACGTTCAGCTGGCGTTCCTCGATAATGTAAGGAGTGAGCGAGGAGGTGTACTGGTCATAAAACATGGATGAGATCCCGTGGTGTTTCACAGCATATCTCCTGAATTCATCTTTTGGGTACATACTTTAGGATTTAGATTTTTTGAAATTCTTCGTAAGAAACTTCCTGTACATCCAGGGTCAATTTGTCTTTGTATAAGGCAAGCAGTCGCTGGTCATAAAGCTGACTATAGATTTTCCGTGCTTCATCTTCTTTGGAAAGTACGCTGTGAGCCACACCGTTCAGTTCTGTTTCCTCTACATCGGTTCTTCCCATGCGTTCATATTCCGACTTTACCAGCTGTTTCACATGCTCAAGCACTTCGGTATCCGCAATCTTGATATCGTTATCCTTAAGCAGTTTATTCTCAATAAGCTGCCATTTGAGCTGTTCCGCATAGGAAGGGTATTCCACCTCTACCTGTTCCTCCGTTACCGGCTTATCGTTCACCGCGCGTATCCAGCGCTTGAGGAAAGTATCCGGAAGCGCCAGGTTCAACTTGCCGAGCAGCATCTTGCGCACGGTATTCCTGAATTTCACATCTTTTTCTCCTTCGAACATGCGCGAGAGTTCTTCCCTCACCCTGGCCCGGAATTCCTCAGGGCTGTTCACGGCGCCGGGGCCGTAGATCTTGTCAAAAAGATCCTGGTTAAGCTCCGCAGGTGTTAGCCGGTTAATATTCTTTAATGTCACCTTGAGGCGGGTTGCCTTTAGCTTATCCGCATTGGTCTGCAGCAATTGAGCAAAATAGGCGGCGTCTTCTCCATCGGAGAAATCGTTTCCGGAAAGTTCGAGGGTGGATTCAGGCTTCAGGCCTGTAAATTTCCCTCTCAGTTCTCCGTTGGAAATACGCTCTGTAAAGATGGAGGAAGATTTGAAAAGGCCGCCGGGAATGATCTCTCCGCTCTCGCTGATCTCTACCAGATCTGCAGTGAGCCAATCTTTCTCCTCGGAAATCTCCGGGTTAATCAGTTTACCGTAGCGGCGACTGAGATCTTCGATGTACTTTCCCACCAACGTCTCATCTATACGAACGGAGTAAAAGGGTACTTTTTCAGACTTGGAAAGGCTGAGTTCAAAAGCCGGTGCGAGTCCGATATCATAGGTGAATTCAAATTCCTTCTGATTCTCCCAGTCAATATTCACCTGCTCATCCACAGCCGGAAGAGGGTTTCCGAGAATTTCGATGTTATTTTCTCTGATATATTTATGCACTGAATCGTTGAGGATCTTATTCAATTCATCGGCGAGGATGGATTTCCCATACATTTTCCGGATCATCCCAACAGGCACTTTACCTGGCCTGAAACCGGGCATATTCACCTTTTTTGAATAATCCTTCAGTGCGGAATCCACTTGCGCCTGGTAATCCTCCGGTGCCAGCTTTACCTTTACTACCGCATGCAGCGGGTCGATCTTTTCCTGTGTGATATTCATAGTCTTCTTCTGTCCAACCATTTAAAAATCAGGGCACAAAGGTACTAAAATTTGGCACACTCAGGGGCAATTACGACCTTTGCAGCCTGCAAAAGAGACCTTTGAACTCCTTGATAATCAAATTGCTTGTTCTGATCATCTGCCTGCTTGGGTACAGCCATGCAGCGGCACAGTTCTTCGCGCCGTATCTTTCGAACCGGGTTGAATGGCAGCCAGGTGATACGCAGCGGGTACAGCTAACGCTGCACATGAACAATTACCTCAAGAACAATGAATATTTCGGACCGATCTATCATGGGTATACTTTGTTCGGCACACATATGCGCAGTGCATTGGCCTTCTCTCCCCGTGAATTCGTACGTCTGGAAGGCGGTATATTCCTGCTCAACGATTTTGGGAGTGATCAGTTCAGCAGTGTCCGGCCTTTCTTCAGCATTAAACTCCGTAGAAAATCGCACGAATTTCTTTTCGGGAATCTGGATGGTGCGGCGCAGCACCGCATGATCGAACCCTTATGGGACGCGGAGCGCAGTATGACACATCCTTTCGAGCAGGGTATGCAGTATAAATCGGATTCCCGCTTTATCAAAGCAGATCTGTGGATAGACTGGGTTACAAGGGAAGATGCGATCCGTAACATTCAGGAAAAAATTGAATCGGGTCTGAGTTTGGAATTCATCCCGGTAAAAAAACCACAATACAGCCTTTCGGTTCCGCTGCAGGGCGTGGTGTGGCACCTGGGCGGTCAACTGAATGAAGCCTTGTATCCTGTGGAAACAATCCTGAATGCAGCCGGCGGACTTCGTTGGGAATTCAGGCCGGAGAAAAAATGGTGTAAATACTTATTTGCAGAAACCTTCGCGCTGCTTTACGGGCACAGCAATAATACGTTTGTAAGACGGTACTCAAAAGGTTATGGATATTACAGCGGACTGGCCTGGGAGTCGGCTCCGGGCTTTTTCGCAACAGCCCATTACTTTTTCGGATACCACTATATCAGCGGAACCGGAAACCCTCTCTTTCAATCTGTTTCCTACCACTACCCATCGTATTACGAGAATTACCGCGAACTCCTGACGATGCGAATAGGCTACCGTAAAGAGGTTTTCCCGGGCATGTGGGCCGATGTACGTCTGGAACCCTACTATGATATCGGTGGAAACTTCTGGGAATTTTCATATGGCGGTTTTCTCACTTATAAGCACACATTCACGCTGAAGAAAAAAATATGATCCATCGCGAAGGCCGGCCTACTATCATTCTGTCTGTACTTTTCTGCAGTCTGATCCTTTTTGCTGCATTTTACTTCGCTCCCGAAATCCACTGGCTTCATGTCGTCTGCATTCTTTTGTCGCTGTTTATAATGGTAACAGTGCTCCAGTTCTTCCGGAATCCAACCCGCAACTGGAGAAAAAATGAAGACTTCATCATTTCCCCCGCGGATGGAAAAGTGGTGGTAATAGAAGAGACATCAGAAACCGAATATTTTAAAGACCGCCGGATTCAAATCAGCGTGTTCATGTCGCCGGTAAACGTGCATGTGAATCGTAATCCGGTATCCGGAACGGTTAAGCTGGCAAAGTACCATCCCGGGCTGTACCTCGTTGCCTGGCATCCGAAATCCTCTACCGAAAACGAGCGTACTACCCTGGTGATCGCTCATCCCAAAGGACAAATCCTCTTCCGGCAAATCGCCGGCGCCATGGCCCGACGGATTTGTCAGTATCTCCGGGAGGGGCAGGAAGTGAAACAATCTGAGGAAATGGGATTTATAAAATTCGGTTCCCGCGTGGATGTTTTTATACCATTGAACGCACGCATAAAAGTAAAGCTGGGTGAAACCGTACGGGGTGGAATTACGACCCTGGCCGAATGGTGATAAATGGCTTATAAACAGCTTGTTAACAATATTTAACCATATTCCAAAAATCCCGGCATTTCCTTTGCTAACTTTGTAGAGTAATCATGCACTAAACCAAAACATATTTCCATGAAAAACCTGTTCATCGCGCTTACCGTATTCGGTCTTGTTGGCGCTGCCACGCTTTCTTATGCTGCCTCTCCTGCAGTAACCGTTGTATGCGGTGAAGAGAAGAAGGGAGAAGAAAAGAAAGGGGAAGAAAAAAAGAAAACCTGCGACGAGAAAAAGAGCTGCTGTTCCAAAAAAGGGACAACCGCAGGAACAACGGATACTGAAAAGAAGTCTGACTGCTCCAAAACAGAGAAAAAGTCTGATTGTTCTACTTCTGAGAAGAAAAGCTGCTGTTCAAAGAAGAACACGGCTTCCAACGAAGAAAAGAAGGAAGAGAAAAAGTAATTTTTCTTACTTGTCACAGAAAGAGCCGGGGACTTCTCCCGGCTTTTTTATTCCCTTGAAGTGACGCGGTACATGAACCGGAACAAAAAGCGGGTGATCATGTATGCCAGGCGGTATTTCAATCTTTGATACAGTGTCCTGTGCTGTGTTACAATAACAGGACTGATCGTTTGGCAGCGGGGAAGAACAGAGTTCCGGAAATAATTTTCACTGCTTGATACAAAGGAAGGATTCTCAATCCTGACATTCGTCTCAATGCTGGAAAAATCACTCAGGTGATTCAGGTTAAATGACCCGAACAATACTGTTGTTCCGTCTACCGACATCCATTTGGCATGCAAAACGGTATCCTTCCATTCCACAATCCTGATCCCATAGCGGATCAGCCAGGGATATAAATGACGCATGGCTGCCTCCGCCAGGCCCACATCACTTTTCCCGGGAAGCAGCAGGGTTACCTCCACCCCGCGCAAAGCAGCGGAACGAAGTGCTTTCCGGAAAGATGATCCCGGAAGAAAATAGGAAGCAATAAGGAAAACCGATTTCCTGGAGCTACCCAGAAGCTCTTTATAAGCGGCCGCTACTTCCGCTTTTCCTCTCACACGATCGTTACGCAACACCGTTATTCCCCCGCGCATGGATGAACCAGTTAACAGAGGCAGAATCAACTTCCTTGTTTTCCTGTCCCAGTACAGCGTACAAATACGTTCCAGCTCATGAACAGCAATTCCTTTAAGAAGGATCATATGATCCATCCAGATATCTCCTCCTCCGTATCCGCTGTAACGGTCACCGATGTTCATTCCCCCGGTGAAAGCAATCCTGCCGTCCACCGTGATGATCTTGTGATGAAGCCGGCGGCGGATTCCAAAACCTTTTCTGCCGAAAAGGGGAGCAAAAAACCGTACCCGGATGCCGTCTGACTTCCACTCTTTTACCAGCCTTGCACCGATGCCTCCCGATCCGTAAGCATCCAGTACCATATACACTTTCACGCCGCGTTTAGCAGCCTGCCGGAGCGCTTCACTAACCCTTTTTCCGGTAGCATCATTCTCAAAAATATAAATCTGAAAATGAATGTAGTGCTCTGCTTCAGAAATAGCAGAGATCAACGCGTCGAAAAACGCAGCTCCCGGTTTGAAAAAGCGTATTGAGTCATCTTCTTTCAATATCCGAAAGTAAAAAAGAAAGGGTGAAGGAAAACCTTCACCCTTATAAGTGCAGTGGCGTTAGCAGGACCCTGAACTGCGCCTTTCTGCACAAGCTCTTAAAAAAAGAACGCATTAATTGTAAATCAAAGCTACCATGCGATCAGGAGCGGTGCTTATGACCCCTGTCATGGAAACAAGAAAAAGAATTAACAAGATGCGCTTCAGTTCCGGAGACAGGTATCTAAAAAAGTTAAATCGATATAAATACTTGATTGTTAGCAACTTGAAAAAATGATGCTTTTTTTAAGACCTACTTTTCCGTAACTTTCATGCTTATGATCTGGAGGTGGTTCAATACCACGTGTATTCATTCCAAATTCCTCACCGGAATGCTTGTTGTGCTGTTGCATGGGATCGTTCCGGTAATATCTCATGCACAGACGGCTCCCCCATTCACCTGGGTTGACGATGTAGCAAGCCCGGATGCAGAAATGATTCGGGATGTGGCGGTAGATACAAATTCCGGGCACGTGGTTTCGGTAGGAATTTTCAACGGAGATATAAGTGCCTGGTATGGCTTCCGCTTTGCGGGTGCGAATGGAGGTGGTTTTGTAGCCAAACATGATTCGGCGGGTAACGTATTATGGGCTTTCCCCATTGGAAACTTTCAGGACGACGCCTGTCTCTCAGTGGCCGTTGCGGCATCTGGAAATATATATGTGACCGGGTATTTTCAGCAAATTGCCGATTTCAGGGGAATGTCCATGAGTTCCTACACTTTATCCTCGGCCGGGGGGAAGGACATCTTTCTTGCAAAATACAATTCTATGGGGCAGCTGTTCTGGGCGCGCAGGGCGGGCGGTACCGGACACGATGAGGGCGCTGGTGTTTGTGTGAATCTCAATAACATTTTTGTTACGGGATATTTCACCGGCAGTGCTTCCTTCGGCCCGCTCACCACCTGGACACCCGGCGTAAATGTAAATTTATTCGCCGCCTGTTACGATCCCGGCGGTAATGCGCAATGGGTGGCTGACGGTGGAACATCGCAATCGGCCAATGGCAGGGGGATTACGGCGGATGCAACCAGTGTTTTCGTTACCGGTGATTTTTCGGGACCCACTTTCACACTCTACGATGGCAGTGGTTCCAATTCTGTTGCTCTTGGAAATACAACCCCTTTATCAACAGATATCCTTGTCCTCCGCTTACAACTCAACGGTCAGTTTGCATGGGCAAACACGATCAGTTCACCTGGAAACGATTACGGACGGGCCATTGTCCAGAACGGAACAAAAGTGTTTGTTGGCGGCAGCATTTCGGCAGGTGCAGATTTCCCTTCCTGGGGATCCAATCCGGTTGCGCCTGCCGCGCTCGGTAAGGAAATGTTCATATCAGCACTTTCAAAATCCTTTGGAGTTACACAGTGGGTGAAGGCAGAACAGGGGTTCGGAAACACCGACCAGGAGATACTGAGTCTCAGCTGTGGACCCGCCGGCGCCATTTATGCCACCGGTTATTATGTTGACTCACTGCAGATCAGTACGGGTCCGCTGCTTGACGCGATTGATTCTGCCGATGTAATGGTATTGCGTTATGACACGTCCGGTATTTTCGACTGGTCGAAAAGCGCCGGAGGAAATCGTAACGATTACGGTTATGGTATCAGCCAGAGCAATTATGACGAGGTGTATGTCGGAGGGGAATATCACGGCAGTGCCCAGTTCGACTCCTATCTTCTGCCCTTGAACAATGAAGCCAATATATTTCTGGGAAAAATATTTTGCAGCGCCATCACAAATAATGTGATCACCACCAGCCAGGTGGTTTGCATTAACACGGTACCCGCACCCATCACCGGTGGGATGCCCGGTGGTTCCAGTCCTCCTTTTACTTTTCTGTGGGAAGAAAGTCCGGACAACCTGATCTGGTCTCCTGCGCAGGGGATCAATACCAACCAACATTACCAACCTCCGTCTCTTTCTTCCAGCACATTTTATCGCCGGATTGTGACCTCTTCGCTGCCCTGTTCACAAATTGACACCTCATCGTATATCCTCATCCAGATCGATTCTCTTCCAACACCTGCCGCGGCAGGAGCTGATCAGAACATTTGTAGTTCCTCCACCCTGATGAGCGGTAATGTGCCAACTTCCGGTACAGGAACATGGGTCCTATATTCCGGAACCGGCACCATTGTTACACCCACTTCTCCGGCAACATCTATTACCGGGTTAGGATCCGGAAACAATTTTTTCGTGTGGTCCATCACCAACGGCTCCTGTCCTTCTTCTACCGACACCGTAGTAATTACACGCAATATCCCACCCTCCACCGCCTCCGCCGGCAATGATCAGACTTTATGTGCAACTATTCAGCAGTTGCAGGGAAATATTCCTGTTAACGGAACAGGTACCTGGACTGTATATGCTGGAAGCGGAACTTTTGTGAATCCCAATCTTGGCACCACCGCAGTGAATGGTCTGTCGGCCGGATTAAACACGTTTATTTGGACCATCACCAACGCACCATGTGCCCCTTCATCGGATACTGTAAATTTATTTGTAGACACTCCTCCAACCACCGCCACCGCCGGACCTGACCAGCAGATTTGCGCATACACCGACACGCTGAACGGAAATACGCCGGTTACAGGTACAGGAACGTGGACAGTACTTTCAGGCCCCGGGGTGGTAACGAATCCTTTCAACCCGCAAAGTGTTGTTACCGGACTGGGTGTAGGTGTGAATGCATTTATCTGGACTATCACCAACGGTGTATGTCCGCCTTCGCGTGACACGATTCAGATTTTGGTCAACGCCTTGCCTACAACGGCAAGCGCCGGAACGGATCAGGTGATCTGCACCTCAGTAACTACCCTCAACGGTAATGTGCCAGTTGTTGGCACCGGTGTTTGGACACTCAGCAGCGGCAACGGAAACATTGTGGCTCCTCCGGCACCTAACACATCCGTTACAGGAATGACACCGGGCGTGAGTGTATTCGTCTGGACCATCACGAATGGGGTCTGCCCCGTTTCCACAGATTCCGTTCAGATTACCGTTGATCCTTATCCTTCAGTGGCCAATGCAGGTGCCGATCAAAACGTGTGTAATAACACCATAACACTGTCCGGAAATATTCCGGTTACCGGAAGCGGATTGTGGACACTGGTCACCGGCAGCGGATCGATCACCACACCCACATCCGCAGTAACAGCGGTGACCTCACTGGGCATAGGTGTGAATGTATTTGTATGGACCATCTCCAGCGGAGTATGTCCTCCTTCTACCGACACAGTAATCATCGTACGGGATGCCATGCCATCCGCCGCCAATGCCGGTTCGGATCAAACCATTTGTTCCGCAACCACCAACTTGAATGCAGGGGTTCCAACTATCGGAGCCGGAAGCTGGGGGCTGTTCAGCGGAACGGGCAACGTTCTCTCCCCTCCTAATCCGGCCACCGGCATCACCGGAATGAGTCCGGGGCAGAATATTTTCATCTGGACTGTTACCAGCGGAGTATGCCCATCCTCCACAGATACGGTAGTTATAAATGTGGACGCCATGCCAACACCAGCCTTTGCAGGGCTTGATCAGACATTCTGTGCTACTCAGTTCAACCTGCAGGGTAATCCGCCTAATTCAGGAACCGGTTTATGGACATTAATCACCGGTTCAGGAAATATCCTGAATCCATCGCAAAACAATTCTGCAGTACAAAACGCCGGGGCCGGCAGCAACGTATTTTGCTGGACGATCACCAGTGGCACCTGTCCACCCTCCGCCGATACTGTCATAATCACCATCTTTGCCACCCCCTCGCCCGCTGTAGCCGGCACAGATATGAACATCTGTACAGACAGCACACAGCTCAATGCCACCGCCCCCATTACAGGCACCGGTTTTTGGTCATTAGTGAGCGGTGCAGGCACTTTCACCAATCCTTTCTCTGCCGTTACTCAGGTGATGAATATAGGACCCGGTCTCAATATATACCGCTGGACAATAACCAACGGAACCTGCCCTCCGAATACAGATGATGTAAACATTTTTGTTGATCCCTTCCCCGACGCAGCGGATGCAGGACCAGATCAGATCGTTCATATTCCATTTGCTTTCATGGATGCCACCGACCCTGTAACAGGAACCGGGCGATGGGAAGTGGAAAGCGGAAGCGGGCAGTTCTCCGACGTGAACAACCCCAACAGTTCCGTTACCAACCTCAGTGCGGGTGTAAACATTTTCCGCTGGATCATGAGCAGCGGCACCTGTCCGGAAGACACGGACAAAGTAATGCTCCGGATGGATCCGCTGATGATTCCGGAAGGGTTCTCTCCCAACGGCGATCAGGTGAATGACCATTTTGAAATCAGTGGCTTACTTGAATTCAGCGAGGTAAAACTAACCGTATTCAATCGCTGGGGAACAGAAGTGTACTATTCGGCGGATTATAAGAACGACTGGAACGGAAGGAATAACGGGAACAGTGCGCTTGCGGAAGACACGTATTTCTTTATTCTGGAAATACCGAACACCTCCCCTTATAAAGGTTATGTGATATTGAAACGATGAGAAAACGCTTTTTTATACTGTTTAATGCTTTCCTTCTCTCCGCATCTGCCCAGCATCTGGAATTGCTGAGCGGAGCGAACACAGAGGCGTTTTTGTTTAATCCCGCGGCGGCGGGAGAAAAGGGGTATCTTGCCTTTACCGCTGGGCGGCGATACCAGTGGCTGGGATTCGACGGCGCACCGAAGAATTTATATGTCTCTCTTCACACCCCGCTGATCAGTAAAAAAGTGAATCTTGGCTTTCTGTATGTCCGTGATGAGATCGGTATTTTCACCCGCAACAGGCTGCAGGCCGCCTACGCCTTTCGCATGAAAATGGGAAAATGGAATGCTGCGCTGGGTTTGAATGCCGGAGTGTCGGCAGGCCGCAGCGCCTGGTCAGGAGTGGCACTGAACCAGAATCCTGACGTTGCATTCCCTCTCACCGATTCCAGGTTTCTTTTTCCCGAAGCAGGTGCCGGAATACAGCTGTACCATCCTGTATTTCACTTTAATTTCAGCACACAGAATCTGCTGCCGCAAGAACAACTTTCCCGTACATCCTATCCATCCTACACAACCAGCGCTGAATGGTTCATCAAGCGACCGCAGATCACATGGTCGTTACTCGGTATGGTGCGACATTTACATCATTCGCCGGTACAGTATGAATTTCAATGGAAGGGAACCTTCAGCCAGGCCTTTACCATTGGTGCCGGATACAGAATGGGAGATGCTCTGCTACTGATGGCCGGTTTCAAGATCAACCGGCAGATCTACCTTTATTATTCTTATGAAAACGGACTTACTCCGCTTGCGGATCAGCACACCGGTTCACATGAAATACTTTTCAGGTATGAATTTGGCTATCCTGTAAGATCCGAAGATCCCAGAACTGCGCAATGAAAAAAACTGTGCTCCTAACCGTTGCTAGTCTTGCAGGGCTCCTACATACGAGTGCACAGGAAGGATTTTCATTTGATTCCACAGAATATGTTGTAACTCCGGCGCCGTTCAATACTTCCGCCTCTGAATACGGTGCATACGGTTTCAAAGACGAAGTGTTTTTTGTCACTGACCGGGAAAACCGCTTTGGTGTTTCTCATTATGATGAGAAAACACAGCAACCCTTTCCGGACATCTATCACTGCCTGCGCAGGGATACCGGATTCAGCAAACCACACCCTTACGATGCGACCGTAAATTCTCCGTTCGCCGAAGGACCTTCGTGCATCTCTTCGGATGGCGAACTGTTCTTCTTCACAGCCACACGTCGCCCGAAAGAAATAGCCGGTAAACGTATTCTCGGGATTTACTGGTGCAAAAAAGAAGGATCCGGGTGGTCGCCGCCTCAACTTCTCCCGTTCATCAAAGATGAATTTTCCTATGCATATCCATCGCTCAGCGCCGACGGCGATCAACTTTATTTCAGTTCAGACCGCGCGGGAGGAGCCGGAGGAATGGATATATATGTCTGCGAATTCCTCGGTAACACCTGGGGCAAGCCGGAAAACCTGGGACCGCTTATCAATTCCACCTTCGATGAAATGTTTCCCTTCATCGAATCCTCCGGACTTCTGTTTTACTCTACTGCACGGAAATCAAAAGGAGGTCTGGATATTTTTGTAGCGGAAAAGATTTACCCCTTTGACGAATATGAAGTAGAACGACTGGGGGAGCCATTTAATACCCCTTACGATGATTTTGGTTTTTTCATTTATCCCGATCACCGCTCCGGTTATTTTTCATCCAACCGGACAGGCCAGGATGACATTTACCGGTTTCGCTCTATTCGTCCGCGCTTTGAAGACTGCATACCTACGAAACAGGTTTCCTACTGCTTTACATTTTTCGAAGAAAATTCCGCATTGGAAGGCGACACCACCCGGCTCAGTTACGAATGGGATTTCGGCAACGGTATAAAGGTTCGCGGAAAGGAAGCAGATCACTGTTTTGCACAGCCGGGAGTATACACGGTTCAATTGAACATTGTGGAGAAAGAATCCGGCCTGCTGTTCTTTACACAAGCCTCGTATGAGATCACCGTAGATCCTGTCACCTCCCTTTTTATTGACGTACAGGATACACTGCCGGCTGGAAAGACCATCCTTTTTGATGGAGCCGGATGTGTGATTCCGAATCATAGTATAAAAGAGTACTTCTGGGAATTCGGATCCTGGCGTGAACGCCGGGGAATGCAGGTGCAGTATGCCTTCCGGAAGCCGGGAAAATACAAGGTTATACTGGGCGTAAGAGCTGTAAGTGACAGCTCAGCAGCGTCCATTTATCAATGCGTGTTTAAAGATCTGGTTGTTGTGAATGAAAAAGATTACCTGACCATCTACCGGAATAAGCCGTTCCGGCAGCAATCCGATAATACAGGGCTAAAAACCGGTCTGAACATTGACCCGAACGATGACAGTATATCGTATCGTCTGAATCTCGGGTACTCAGCATCACAAATTCCCCTTACCTCCAAAATGTTTGACGGCATTAAAGACGTGAAAGAGATCTATGCCGACGGCGTTTACCGGTATACAGCCGGAGAAACAAAGAAAATGATCGACTTGTTCCCGTATTTTGTGAAGGCCAAACAAAAAGGCTTTCGCGACGCCAGTGTTCTCGCCTTCCGCAATGATCAGCTCATCCCGGGGCAGGCAGGATCCCAGGTCCAGATCTTTGATTCTACAGTTGTTAAAGCATATACTGTTTTCTTTCCCAACCGTGAATTCATTCTTCTTCCCGGCCAAACAATAGTTCTTGACAGTCTGGTACGCGATTTGAAGAAGAAATCGGACCTCAGAATATTCATTTCGGGACACTCGGACAACATGGGGGATGATTACCTTAATTTCAGGCTCTCGGAAAAACGCGCACAAGTAGTGAGGGATTATCTCGTGAAAAAAGGAGTCAATTATAAGCGCATTGCCATTCGTCCGTTCGGTTCCGACGTTCCCATCGCTCCGAATGATAATGAAGACGGAAGGAAATTCAACCGGAGAACAGATATTATCGTTCACTTCTGACCATGAAACTGCCTTTTCTATATCTTGTCCTGCTGCTGCCGCTTCTTGCGCAAACACAGGCCCTACCCTCCTCCGAAGAGAATATTCCTTTTCTGGTAACCTTTGGGTCGGCAGCTGAAAAAAACTGGGGAGATGATGATTTCACACAGGTAGTATTCTTCTCTGTTCCTGTCGGTCGGAAAGATCCTGTTTATGTACGGATCTTTGATGCAGATGTCGGCGGAAAACACGATGAGAACCGCTCCGGCTTCAATACACGCACCAAGTTCAGCATGTACGGAGGAAAGGGCGCACATTCCGATCCCGACGCTAAAAAAGTGAATCCGGCAGGAAACTATAAAGCCGGAGTGCTGCTGAACAGCAAATCGTTCGGCATGGATGCCACCGCAGATAATACCTGGTATACCTTCGGACCGTTTAATCCAACAGAAGGTGAGCTACAACCCGAATATGGAGGATACGTTTTCAAACTGATTGTAGAAGGTGCAGAAGGCGACGACGGCAACCTGTATAAACTGTACTTCTCCTCCAAGGAAAAAGACAATGCTCCGGTAGAGGGCGGGAACGGTTTTACCTACGAATACTGCTTTAGAACCAACGAACAGCCCAATACGGTCTGCCATTTATATCCCTTTGTAAATCCTGCCGTTATCTCTGTAAAAGTACATACCTTCGACTTCGACAGTGAAGGAAAGATGCGTATGATCTCGGTAAAAAAGAAAGGAGAAACCCTGAAAACATCCGGTGACGGTGACTGGGCTCTCACGGAATTGAAAATTGAAAAAGAAGAATTGAATACCTCGCTGGATGTTCAACTGATTAAGACTTCCGCGGTAGCCAATAACAACGTAGTGGTGTACATCACCAACCAGTACGGAGAAACGATGCCCTTCTTCACGATCCCCATCGGAGGAATTCCGAAGTACAAATATAAGATCGGGGTAAAGCCCAAGTGATGAAGCGTACTCCCCTGACTCTTCTTTTCAGCATATGCCTGACTCTTCTCAGCGCGCAAACCTATAATTTTCGTGTTTTCGGAATTGATGAAGGACTTGCCAATCCCTATGTGTATCACATTACACAGGATACCATGGGGTTTCTCTATGCCGCCACCGGTGACGGCCTTTCCGTTTTTGGAGGCAACCGCTTTGTAAATATCACACAGGCGGAAGGACTTGCAGAGAATTTCATAAACACCCAGTATCTCGACCGAGGCGGAAATCTCTGGCTGGGCCATTACCAGAAGGGGATTACCGTAAAGCACGGCATAAAATTCCTGGACCTCCGGCTGGCCGGGCTTCAAAGCGTCAGGATCACCAGGATCCTTGAGGATTCTTCAGGAAACTTTCTTATTTCCACGTTCGGGCAGGGAGTGATGAGCATACCTTCCCATGGAACGCCCGGTTTTATCACCGGATTACCTTCAGACATGATCAACGACATTGAGATTACCCTGGACGGTAAACTCCTGGTTGCTACCAATGAATCCTTTGGCGTTTACCGGCTCAATCCGGAAATGACAAAAGCAGAAGCGATCTATGAGCTGAAAGAGCATGCGGGTAAAAACACCCAGCAAATTATCCGCAAAGGAGCGAATGATTATTTCATTACCGTAATGGGAATTGGAATTGTTCACCTGGAGTACTTGCAGGGCGAATGCCGGCTCCGTCCGTTCAACAATGATCTTTTCAAGGGATCTGTCTTTGATATCCGCGACGGGGTGATAGACAACGACGGAAACCTCTGGCTGGCAAGCTTCGGAGAAGGACTGAAAAAACTGATTCCGGGAGACGATAAATTTGAGATTGCAACCCTTTTCGTGATTGATCATGAAAATGGGCTTCCTACGGATCATCTGCAAAGTCTCTTCTTCGACCGTGAAGGAAACCTATGGATCGGGACCTACGGGAAGGGACTGGTACAGATGATTAACGAACGGTTTTCGCTGTTTACGGGTTTTGGAACGGAGCTGGACCCGGGCGTGTACTCTGCTTGTTCCGATGCTACCGGCAATCTCTGGATTGGCACCCGTAACGGACTGGTAAGGTTTGTTCCCGGATCGAGACAGAACGACCTCCACCCGATTGCAGGAATTGAACAAGAAAAAATCACGGCTCTTCAGCCGGATAATCAAGGAAAAATATGGGCGGGAAGCGAAAGCGGGATGCTGTACGTGGTGGATGCGGAAACGAAAAAAGTGATCCGGCATTCTCTCTCCGGAAAATCAAAATACATCAATACCATTGACCGGGTGTACGATAAACTTTACATCGCCACGTCTGCAGGATTATTCATTATAAACCTGAAGAACGGGGAAACCGAAACACTAACAACCAATGAAGGATTGCTGCACAACAACGTAGTTAACACCTTATACAGTTACGAAGGAAAATTGTGGATAGCATCCCATGAAACACCGCCATACTTTTTTATGGACGGAAAGGCAGAAGTATTTAATAACGTTCCGGGCATACGCACTTTTGACCTGAACGACCTGGCTGAAGATAAGGACGGCCACATTTGGATCGCTACGGGAGGCGACGGACTGTTCCGCTACAACGGTAGCGAGTTCCTTCATTATTCCATAGAAACAGGGCTGGGTTCCAACTTTTGCTATGCGGTGGTGGTGGATGTGAACGGAAACGTATGGGTGACCCATAAAAACGGAGTCAGCCGGATGAAACGTGGTGAAACATGGTTTGAACATATCGGCAAGAGCAAAGGCATACTTTCATCAGAAAACAATCTGAGCGCAGTGTACGCCGATCCCACCGGCACCGTATTTTTCGGAACAGAAAACGGTGTGGTAAAGTATGACCCGCGGAAAGAAAAGATGAACCCGGTAGAAAATAAGACAAGCATTCTCGGCATCACACTCAACGGAAAATATATCGGGTTGCCTGAAGATACGCTGATCGAATACGGCGACCATTCGGTTCGCATTGATTTCATAGGCGTGTGTCTTTCAGATCCGTCGCAGGTACGCTACCGGTATATATTGGAGGGCTTTGATCCCGGCTGGGCAGAAACGGACCACACGCAGCGCTTTATCTCCTATCCCCGTCTTACAGATGGGATCTACACATTCCGTTTACTGAGCCGCAACAATACGGGAGCATGGAACAAACAGCCGGTGACCATTTCATTCCGGATTAACATGCCCATATGGAAACGCTGGTATTTTTTTGTTTTCTGCGCTGCCATTATTACCACCATCAGTATCCTGTACACCCGCATGCGTACCCGCCGCCTGGTAAAACAGCGGCAGATCCTTCAGCAGCAGGTACACGAGCAAACGCTGGTGATCCGCAGAGAAAAGGAAGAAGTAGAGAGGATCAACGCGATTGTGGAAGAAAAAAACCGCGATATCACCAGTTCCATCAATTACGCGGTGAAGATCCAGGAGGCCACACTTCCCAAAACGCAACTGATGGAGAAGGTGATCAACGGGATCATTTTTTACAGGCCGAGGGATATTGTGAGCGGTGATTTTTTCTGGTACTACATACTCGAAGATGAGCGGTTGGTGGTGGTTGCGGCCGACTGTACGGGTCACGGTGTTCCAGGCGCATTTGTTAGTCTGGTGGGAAAAATGCTGCTGGACAAGATCATCATTGAGCGCAAGATCACCGAACCTTCAAAGATCCTGAAGATGATGGATGAAGGGATCAAAGAAAGCCTGCATCAGAAGGGGGAAGATCTGACCAGTCAGGACGGCATGGAGCTGGCATTGCTGATAATTGATACAGATCGTAAAGGACTCGTATTCAGCACCGCCAACAGACCCGTCTTGGTCGTTCGAAAAGGGGTATTAAGCGAATATTCCGGATCTCCTTTCGGAATTGGCGGAACCTATGGTAAATTGCACAAGGAATTCGGAGAGGAAAGGGTTGAATTACAGGCAGGAGACATGATCTTTATATTCTCGGACGGGTACGCCGACCAGTTCGGAGGGGAAAGAGGCAGGAAATTTTCGACCAAAAACCTGAAGAATCTTCTGACAGAAACGGCGAATTCGAAACTGGAAGAACAACGAGCCATTATAACAGGTACTTTTGACCGGTGGAAGGGGGAACAGAAACAAATTGATGATGTATTGCTGATTGGTATCAGGATATAAAGGAGAGAAAAATGGATACTTCTAACGTCACACAAAAAATGCAAACGCTGGAGATCAAGCCAACGGAGCGGACACCCTGGGTGATTGTAGACCGAGAGTTTCAGCTTTTCTACATTGCCGGCAATTCATTTCCCGATAACGTACTTGAATTTTACCAGCCTGTTTTGAAATGGATTGATGAGTATGTGAACAATCCGGATCCCAAGATGCTGTTTCATTTTCGTTTCAACTATGTAAATTCTTCCACAAAAAAACTGTTGCAGCTGATCATGACAAAGCTGTCCAAAGTGCATACTTCCGGTAAAGTAGTTCGGGTGCTATGGGAATCAAAAGAAACGGATGAAGACCTTGTGGATATGGGCCGTGAATTTGCCCTGATGTACGATTTTCCTGTAAAAGTTCAGGAGAGTCCCGCCGAGTAATTAGTCTATATGTTTGATTTTTAGACGTTTATGCAAAGGCATTTCTATTTTGCAATCCACCTCAATTACTCTATTTTTGCAACCCTCTAATCACGGCCCGTTCGTCTAGGGGTTAGGACATCTCCCTTTCACGGAGGAAACAGGGGTTCAATTCCCCTACGGGCTACTAGGTGACAATTAAACCCTCTGCATCTCAAGTGATTGCAGAGGGTTTTTAATTTAAGGGGACAGTGGAGGGGACAGAAATTTGCTATAGATTCTGTCTATCTTAGTACAGTAGATTTGAATAGCTGCTGCCTTTCATAACTTCCTATTCACTTGAAATAACTGATAAGCAATCTCTAAAATGAACACATCATTACGTTTATTCCTATTACGGGTTTTCTTGACTCCGATTGTTGCTGCTTTTGGTTTTTTAATCCTCACGTCATTCCAAAAGGATGAACAGTCCATTGAAATCCCAGCCGACTTGGATAAAGAGACCGTTGTATTCAGCAAATCTATCATCATAAAAGCGTGGGTAGCTAACGCAGGGGGATATTTTGGACAGAAAGGGGAAGTTGAGAAAACTGAAAGAAAGCTTGTTGATAAAGAATTTAACGAATGTAAGAAAGCCTTTGAAAAATATCCTTTCAAATGTGTATTTGTAGATGCCAATTGCATTGCCACTACCTTTTCTGATACTGGCTGGGCAATGAATTGTAAGGATATTGACTTCCCGAAGGATGCCAAGTATGAATTCATTCTTCCTGAGGACAAATCCGACATTCTTCAAAATTACAACCTTCAAATTAGGGAAATCAGTTCAGGTAAGACATTCAAAATTATCAAAGTTTCGCATGGTATGGACTTTACGGATCGTTCTGCAAATAAAGTTATTAGGGCTATTAAGGAGAAGTATAGCAAATAATATGAATTGAAATAACTGACGAACAATAATTAAAATGAGGAAGCGCATGAAAGGATTTGCTAAACTAATTCGGCTCAAACCAGCCATGATTTGCCTTTCATTTGTAGTTTTTACATCTTTCAATTCATCAGATATTAAAACAGAGATCCCTGATGATCTTGATAGGGAAAAAATAATATTCAGCAAGGGTGCCCTGATGAACGCAAATAAAATCTGGGCATATAAAGAATATAAGGACGAACTTAATTTCGCTTACAAAAAATGTATTAATGAATTAAAAAAATATCCGTTCAAATACTTAACTGTTTAGGCAGAGGGGCATGTGCCGAATCCGACATTTCTTGACACAGCTTCAATAACGGTTACAGAACTTGCAAAGCCAACGGCCGACGAAGCTAAATATGAATTCAAATATGTATTTCATCATAAAGATAAGAATCCAAGCGGTCCATTTCCTAAAGATTTTTACGCATTAATAATAGTAGACAGAAAAACGGGCAAGGTTTATCAACCTTATAAGAAAACTGTGGGGATGGCCGGCGTAGGGGCATCCGTAAATCTTAAAGAAGTAATAAAGGAAATCAAAAAGAAATATGGTAAGTAGGAGGCAATTCGGATCGAACTTATAGCGTTTTTATTCGTCAAATATTCACACAATGAAAAGTAACGTTCTTTTTGTTTTAATTTTCTTCCTGCACTCCACTTCCTTTTCCCAAAGTTGCCCTGCCATTTTTCCTCAGGATACCGCTTTGTTTTCTGTTCCCTTTTGGACCAGCGCCTTTGTCACCGGCGACTTCAATACAGATGGCCTTTCAGACCTGGCATACGTCAATCGTAATGATGGCACCCTAAGTGTTCGAATCGGAAACGGGAATCTGAGCTTTCAGCCAGAAGTTAACTATGCCACACAATCCAATGCCTTTGATATTCTCACGGACGATTTTAACAATGACCTTATTCCGGATCTCGCCGTAACAAATCCATCAGCACAAGGAGTTTCGGTGCTTCTTGGAAATGGCAATGGCACCTTTCAAGCTGCTGTCCTTTTTGTAACAATCACCGGAAATCCATATCGTATTGCATCCGGTGATGTGAATGGAGATGGCAACAGGGAAATACTGTATTCCAATCTGAATGATGATGTAGTCGCTCTTCTTCCCGGCAACGGTAACGGAACATTCCAGCTTGGCGCACTCTATTTTTGTGATGCCAACGGCGAGGGGCTTACCTGTGCTGATTTTAACGGGGACGGGCGGGCCGACGTTGTAGTTGCAAATAACCCTTCAAATTCTGTATCATTTCTGGCCGGTAATGGTAATAATTCCCTGCAATCCCCGGTGAATTATTCCGTGAGCGCAAATCCACTGGACGTGGCTACTGAAGATATTGATCTCGATGGAATTAAGGATTTGCTCGTTGTAACATATAATAATCTTTGTATCCTAAAAGGAAACGGAAACGGGACATTTCAAAACAGCATATCCATCCCCACCCAGGCAATGGGTGGTTGCCGCTTGAATATTTCCGATCTCAATTCAGATGGATTCGTAGATATTGTCATCGCTAACTCCTACAGCGCAGACGTGAGCGTTTTTCCGGGAAATGGAACTGTAAATCCATCTGCACCGGTGGTATATTCCGCGGGAGCTTTTATTTCTCTATTTTGTATTGATATTGCAGATTTCGACCAGGACTCTTATCCGGATATCGCTTATATGGATTTAACCAATTACGAATTTCATGTTCTTCGGGGTAATGGAACCGGTGTATTTCCTGCGGCGACAAATTATCAAATTACCGGCGGATGGGGCCCCCGTGCGCTTGCTACAGCTGATCTGAATGGTGATGGGAATCTTGACCTCGTGACGGCAAATCAAAATACAAATAATCTAAGTGTAATGTACGGATCCGGATCAGGAACGTTTCAGTCGAGTACCAATTATTCAGTTGGAACGAGCCCATTCGCTATAATTAGCGCCGACTTAGAGGGGGACGGGGACAGTGATCTCGTTGTAACAAACGAAGGAAGTGCGAATATTTCTATTCTCTTAAATAGTGGTACAGGCATATTTGCGCCAGCTGTGAATTATTCTGTAGGCACAAATCCAAGGCATATTGCTGTGGCCGATTTCGACACTAACGGTATCCGGGACATTGCCGTTACTAATATCGGTAGTGCAAATGTCTCTGTGCTCCTGGGATTGGGAAGCGGTCTTTATGCTTCTGCAGTGAATTTTATTGTAAATGCGCAGCCTGACGGAATAGCTGCTTCTGATTTTGATGGCGATTCTATTCTCGATCTTTTCGTAGTCACAAATTACAGTTACTGTTTCCTGAAGGGTATAGGGAATGGAAGTTTTGCCCCTTCTATCCCTACCGCTACCACCTCATACCGGCTGGCAATGGTCTACGATTTCAATCAGGATTCTATTCCTGACGTTGCCTGTAACCGGGCTTCAATTCCTGCAATTACTATTTTCCTGGGACAGGGAAATGGAACATTCCTCACTTCCTCCACTGTATCCACCTTTATTGGGATTCAGTCCTTTGTACTTTCTGATCTTAACGGGGATCTCAAACCCGATTTCGTGGTGGCGGAGGGCGCCTCGTCACAGTTGATCTGCACGGTTTTAAATTTGGGAAATCTATTCTTCAGCACACCAAATATTTATCGAACGGATTCAGAGCCATATTGGATTGCGCCCGGAGACTTTAACGGCGATTATAAGAATGATATAGCGGCCATTGCCAAACGATCAAATACCGTTTCGGTTTTATTGAATAATACTCCTAATTACTTTATTCATGATACCACAGTTACAATTTGCGCAGGCGACAGCTTCTTGCTATATGGCAATTACTATTTAACAGGGGGCATCTATTATGACAGCATGTTTGTCGCAGTTAATGGCTGTGACAGTCTACATTTCTCGGAAATTGAGGTGATTCCCTGTACAGGTATAAGTGATTCAGACTTCGGACCTGAAATGTTACGTATTTTCCCTAACCCGGCAAATGATTGGGTAACCGTCCTAGGCTCAGGTGATTTTAATCTATTCGACATGACAGGAAATTCTGTTCTGGCAAAGCGTAACGTGAGCGGCCGAACGGAGATTTGTGTTTCATCCCTTTGTCCGGGAATCTATGTAGCTGAACTCATCAGCAGTAGCGGCGTTCTTAGAACTAGGTTGATTCGTAATTAATGGAAATTCTGCCGAAACAGACCCAATAACTACTCGAGCCCTACCTAAAAAAGAGCCGTAAACTTCCAGAACAAACTCATACAATTGGATGGCAATGCTTTACCTTTTCCATTACAATACCTTAGATTTTCCTACGCAAAGCCTAGAATTACCCTTGAAAATCCTTGTCTTTTCCTTGATTTTCCCTTGTTATTACCGTCTTTTATCGGCCTTTTGTCGTGGGTTTATCGTAATTGCAATGTAATTGAGTCGTGGTTGAGCCGTGGTTTAGTCGTGGCTTGGTCATCTTAGAACAGGGCAATTCCTGGCTTTTGCGTTGGCGTTATCATTTTTCCGCCTCCTTTGCATCCCGTTTTGCCAAACTTACCAGATTCCGGCAGGCGTTAGAACAGTAAAGAGCATTTTTCTTCCATGCCCAGTACTCATCAGTTTAAGCGGAATTTCCAACCAGATTATACCCTAAAATACCCCCCTTTCAGGTTTCCTAATGGGTTTCCTTTTTTCTCATCCAAAAATTGGAAACCTAATCGGAGCTGATTTTCTACAACTAATGAGCGGAGAAGCGGTCAATATGATGTTTATAACAGGCTGAATATCAACAGATGAAAAAATACATGTAGACCTTTAGTGCTACTTCAGAAAATAGTCAGTATATTTGTAATTCAGAGGTGATATAAATGCAGGAAATAAAAGTAGAATT
The DNA here is from genome assembly GCA_020852255.1 of Bacteroidia bacterium. NCBI lineage: Bacteria > Pseudomonadati > Bacteroidota > Bacteroidia > Bacteroidia bacterium. The sequence goes on from JADZBD010000002.1 coordinate 422,477, forward strand.
CCTCAAGGAGGCCGAAGACTTTCTTGATGAAGTGAATCCCAAGGCGAGAAAAAAGATTTTCTCGGACATCAGTAAGACCAGGGCAGGACTACGTGGAGAGTGGTTCTGCAAAATGCCAGGAACGGATGATATTTGGGAATTCCGAACATTGTTTAACAAAACGTACTATCGGGTGTTTGCGTTTTGGCATAAAAGAGGGGAACAGGAAACACTCGTGATTTGTACCAACGGAATAGTTAAGACCACGGCAAAGACTCCGAGGGGCGACATTGAACGAGCGGAAAGAATAAAAAAGGAATACATGGAAGGCAGTTAGCTGAATACAATTACCAAATGATACGCTTTGAATTTTCAAAAGGGGAATCACAAAGCAGGTTTCTAATAACGAGAAAAAGAAACTCAAGGACATGCAGACGCAAAAGAAAAGTGTAAAAAGGCAGACCAAAAGCCTGGAAGAACTTGAAGACAAGTACTTCGGAAAAAAAGGTTCTCAAGAAAGAGAAGTTTACGAGAGTCAGGTCCGACTTGAAATAATCGGTGAATTGCTCAAGCAAATGAGGGAGGACAATAATTTAACGCAATCGCAGCTTGCCAAAAAACTGGGCATGCACAAGGCGTATGTGTCAAAAATTGAGAACAACGTCAAAACGCAGCGGCTGGATACCATTTTAAAACTTATGAAGGTCCTCAAGGGACATCTCTTCATCAGGTTATCCGATAAGGAGGGAACCAGAGAAGTTGAACTTGTTTAACGCAGTTTCCACTAATGAACCCCAAGCCTCAGAGCAATCTGGGGCTTTTTTATTACCTTTAAGACGCGTGAACGTGGATTGATCACCGCTCCACATCATATTGTTTTGAGTGCGGCCAATGAGTTCAAAAGAAAAACAACTTTTGTGAATGAAATGTGGCAGACTGATTTTTCTTATTTCCGCATCACTGGTTGGGGCAATTATTACATGAGTTCGGTGATGGATGATTACTCTCGATTTCTCATCGTTGGAGATTTGCTCTCCACCATGAAAGCAGAAGATGCCAGAGCAACAATTGATAAAGCGATCATCAGCTCCGGCATATCACCCAACAAAATGCCGAAGCTTTTATCTGACAACGGGTCCTGTTACATTGCTCAGGAGTTCAGGGCATACTTAAAGCTCAAGGGCATCCACCAGATAAACGGCGCTCCTTGTCATCCCCAAACCCAAGGTAAAATAGAACGGTATCATCGTACAATCAAGAATGTTGTCCTGCTCGAGAATTACTATTCTCCCGAAGAATTGCAACGTGCCATTACTAAGTTCGTCCATTATTACAACTACGAGCGCTACCATGAATCACTTGACAACATGACACCAGCCGACGTTTATTTTGGCCGGGCAGAAAAAGTGAGGAGAAATCGAGAAAAAATTAAACGAGAAACAATGTTTAAAAGAAAGGAGGACTACTTCAAACAAAAGCTCATTTTAGAAAAACAAAAATTAGAAGTAACTTTGAATTAAATGCTCAAACACTATATAAGTTCATGCAGCAATCCTCAACACTTTATCCTGAAGATGTACAAATTGGAAGACTTCATCTGTGAACACGACAGGCAAGTTCTCTTAAGAATTACTGGATCGGATGATGTGAAGCAGGCACTTATTCTACTCTACCACGAGCAAGAGCACATAAGGGAAGATTTTTTCAGAAATTTACATGCTGAAACCAAATCGAATCTGACGGAGTTGATAGAAAGAATTAATAGCCTTATTTCAAAGCAGGCCGCGGCTGATATTCTGAGTTCGAATTAATCAATATGCCGAATGAGCGTTACATTATGAATACTAATTTGCCCTATTGCCAAATTTGGCTGAAAATCGTACCTTTGTATAAATGTCCGTAAAGCATGAATTACAGGATATCATTTCAGGAAATGGACCGGTTAGGAATGGAAAAACTATCCAGGCAATCACCGGCTACCTTAGAGGAAAAAAGAAGGCAGTTCAGGGAGCTGAAAAAGCGAAGCAGGTCAAAGAACAGGAAACGCAGACCCTCATAGAGTATATTGATATCAATAAGCTCTGGTACAGTGCCATCGATGAATCAAAATATATCGGCGAAGGTGCTGAACAAAAGATTTACGACTCCCCGGATCCTGATTTCATCATTAAACTCAACGACGGAATATTTTACGAACAGTGGGAAGACTATTTTAACAGCCTTCTGATCCATAACTATTTTTTTCCGCACCTGGCCTACGAGCTCCTTGGATTTTATATGCCTGATGATAAACTTTTCACCGTTGTCCGGCAGCCCTTCGTACGGGCGACAGGCAACACCGACCTTGAAAATGTCAAAGAATTTCTGACTGCGAACGGTTTCCTGAATAAAAAGGGAAATGATTACTACCATCCCGGGCTTGGACTTATCCTGGAGGATCTGCACGATGAAAATGTACTTACGGAAGACGGCGCGCTGCAGTTCATTGATACTGTTTTTTTCCTGACCCCTTCCTTTTATGAAAAAGATCTGGGAAAAGTTTGATCCTGATTTCAATGTGTAATTACTGCACATCGAATTCAAATCCCAGTAACCATCCAGTAACCAAAAAAGGTAAAACAAGGTCAAAAAAGGGGTAGGCAAGGAGAAATCGAAAATGTTAATCTGTTGACTTTGTTTACTTTAATTTCCTATGGTTTACCGGGTGTTAGCCCTACGGGCTACACTTCAACGCCGCCGCATCCGCTGCGGCGTTTTCGTTTCGCCCTGCGGGGTCCATCACGCAAAGTCCCGGCTCCTCATTCGTAAAGCCACCGGCTTTACTCATTCGGCCCTCCTACGGGCTACGAACCTAAAATTGAGGCTTACCTAAAGTGCCTGAGAACTCACTTCTTAGGTACTTTTTTTTGGAGCAATTGCTCAAATTTTACCCATTTATACCCCCTTTTCAGGTTTCCAAACAGGTCGCATTTTTCAAGCTCCAAAAATTGGAAACCTGATCGGGCACTTTTCTTTACAATCCTCCAGTGAAAACAGTGTTTTTCCAGGAAACCTGATCGGGTTTTTTCAACCTGTTTTCCCGTGCAAAGAGGATCCTTTCATGCTCCAAAACTCTTTCCCAACTTTATTCTCATTAGTTAATGAGCCACCATGAATTTATTTACGTATATCCTGTCGGATGAAACTGAAATAAACAGGTAAATGCCGTTTTTGTACCCGGAGATATCTATCTCGCCAATCGGCTCACTCAACACCCCATTTTCTATGGATCTTCCGTATAAATCGCTAATGCTAAAGGCAAGCCCGTTCGTGCATGTGGAGCTTATAAAGACCTTCTCGATTGCAGGAATGGGATATAGCCTGATCGGTTCCGTGTTTTGTGGGACATTTTCTTCGTTCGTCATTGGATTATATTCGAGACAGCCGATTTCTGGATTTGCCAGAACGGGGACATTGCTGAAGTCGGAGGCATAGCCGAGGGGTAGTCCCTGATTGATCAAAAGGGAATTTAATTGCGGATGATAGTCGCCGGCCGGCGGATCAACCAGCAGCGGGTTGGTATAAAATCCGTTTTGCTCATGGTTGTAGGTTGTTTGCAGCGTAGTGAAACTGAAGGACATACTATCGAAAAGACGGTAGAACTTGTTCCCGGTCAGATTCAGGTAACAATTATAGTTCAGTTTATAGCCGGAATAGTCAGGCAAAACAGCACCATTTAAAAAGCGGATGAGTGTAGGGCCCGAATTCAGCAACGTATCGTTTTTCCTGGTCAAGATATTATTATAAAACTCAATAGTGTCGGCAGATCCACCAAAATCCACCATGGCGGTACCGAATCCGTTCCAGGCAAACACATTATTATGAAGTTTTACCTGCCTGCTGTTCCCCGTTATATCTACGAACCGGTTAACATTACCTTCGAAAATATTATAGTATAGGACGATATTGCGGGCATTCCCATTGCATAAAAATGCCGAGTTTTGCACGATGGTGGCATCATCAGTGCTGCGGTGCCGACTGATGTAAACGTTTTTAACATTCCAGCCGGTAACGATTCCGCCTCGTTCGTTTATGGCGGAAGTATTACCAATCAGGGCAATACTGTCGCCCGAAGTAATGTCAAATCCCTGTTCGAAGCATTGTTCGGAATGATTGTTCCTTAAAATAAAATTCCTCCCAACCGTGTTGCCGGATATATCGTTATGGATGACTATTCCATCATTGGCAAATGTTTTCTTTACATAACAGTTTTCGACAACCACATAACTCATCTTATCACTGATAGAGCCGTCGAAATATATGGCGTTTTCCCTGGTATAGATTGCAGTATCATAAAACAAGCGGATATTATTCCCACCCCCGTAAAATGCGAACCCTCCTTTGGAAAAGGTGGAATCAACGCGCACATTCGAAATGGTAATATAATGGCCCTTGCTTATTAAAACACCTTCACGTTTTGATTTGATAATATAAAGAGAATTCAATTGGATGTGATCACACTGCACAAGACGAACCCCGTTATCGTACAGGTTACTGAGTATGATCCTGGGCTTGGAGCCTGATCCGTAATTTGAAAAAACAATGGGATTTGCGAAAGTGCCGCTTTTGTTGTAGAAATAAATGGAATCATTGATCCAGACCGACGATTTTGCCAGGAATACGGAATCGCCTGCCTGTAAATTGACTGCGTTTAGCCGGGTTAGAGTTTTAAAAGCCATGGCAGGCGTTAACCCGGAATTCCCGTCATTACCAGTGTTGAAGTCGACAAAATAATTAATGGCGACTGCCGGCAAATTAAATGCCAGGAGCGCAAGGAAGAATAAGTACGATTTCATATAGAATGATTTGACTATATATCACCCTGCCATTCCCCATTCACACCCTTACCCCGATAACGCACACATCATCCACCTGCTCCAGCGTTCCTTTCCAGGAAGTAAATCTTTCATGGATGAGGTTTCTTTGCTCGTCCATTCTGTGCTTTTGAATGCTTAACAGGTATTCCTTAAGGTGTGATTTCTTGAATTTCTTCCCCTTTTCGCCGCCAAATTGATCCTGAAATCCGTCGGTGAAAAGGTAAATGGTGTCGCCTTTATAGAGCAACTGCTTTACTGTTGAAAACGGAACCGGATTTTCCGTTTTGCAAATCGCCTGCTTCGTAGGTTTGAACTCCTGCAACGGTGGGTCGGGATGATTCCGGGAAGCGGCACGAATGATCCATAATGGAAGGTTCGCACCGGCCCATTCCAGCTCAGCGCATGCTTCTTCCTTTTTTCCAGGTGTGATAAAACGCAGGGAGACAAGGGAAATGTCCATTCCATCCATCACAGCATCATTATTTTTGCTCAGCTTCTCCACCACAATTTCTCTGGTGCGTGACAGAAGCTTGCCCGTATCCTCGATTTTTTCCTCCATGAGTGCCTTCGTTAAGGCATTACTGCAAATCACGCTCACAAGGGCTCCCGGAACCCCGTGCCCCGTGCAATCGGCCGCCGCAATAAATAAATTCTGATTTAATTTCTCCTGCCAGTAAAAATCTCCGGCAACAATGTCTTTGGGAGCATAATAAATGAAATGCTCGGGCAATAATGTTTGGATCTCCCTGGTGGAAGGTAAAATCGCCTCCTGTATGCGCTTGGCGCAAGTGATGCTGTCCAGAATATCCTTGTTCTTGGCGCGAATGATGTTGTTTTGAAGGCGGCTGACCTTCAAATTCCTGAATATCAATATTGAAATGATGATAAGTGAGAGCAATCCTCCGGCAGCCGCATAAATCACGAGCGTTAATCGCGTCTCATTCATTTTTAAATCCTGTATTTTTCTCTTGTTCTCCTCCCTCACGATCACCTCCTTCTTTTCAAAGTCATATTGCATCTGCTGCTGAAGATTTTTCCTGGAATTTTCCTGATTCATAATGCTGTCTCTCAGGACAATGTACTTTTTGTAATGTTCCATCGCCTCCGCATATCGCCGGGTGGTGTCATAAAGCGTATAGAAATAAAACTCATGATCCCTCTGAATGCCGGGTGCCTGTAAGCCCGTGGACATTTCAAGCGCTGTATCTAAATAGTATTCTGCTTTTACGTATTCACCCGAATGCATGTAAAACGCGCCTAAATTTCCTAGCGCTACAGCTTCGTAATACTTGTTCCCTAATTCCCTGCACAGGATCAACATCGTGTCAAAATCCTGCAATGCTGCTTTCTTCAACACGTTTCTCTCTTCCGGACTCTTCGTTATATTGTATCGTTCGGAGAGAATGGCTGCTATGTTTAGCAATACCACCGCCCTGGTGTTCTTGTCGTTGAGCGTGCCGGCAATCTGCAGCGCTTCCTTGTAGTACTCTTCCGCACTCTGGAGCAATGCGCCTTTCTCCAAATCTGTTTTTGCGCTGCCGCTTTGTTCAGCATAAACGGTGCCCAAATTGGCGTATTGAACCATTTTTAAGCGGCTCTTGCCCAGCGAATCGGCTTTGTGCATGACCTTCTGATAATACTCAATGGCCTTGGGATAATTTTTTTCCTCTACATATACAATCCCGATATTTCCCAAATTGACCAGGATCCCTTCTATATTTTTTATCTCTTCATTAATGCGGAGTGCCTTGAGGTGAAATTCCAGGGCTTTTGGGTGATTGGACTGACTCAGGTATACCAGGCCCATACCTGAATTCGCCTGGGCAAGACCATATTTATATTTTCTGTTCTCTGAAGATTGTGCGGCCACCTGAAAACAATCCATAGCAGGTGAAAACTCGCCATTGTTGTAGTAATAGTCTCCCAGTCTATTCAGTGCGTCAATCATACCCCGGATGAATTGGGCTTTTCGCGACAACCTGTATGCCTTGATACTGTATTCAAGACATTTTAAATTATCGGAATACAAGACCGCGGCCGACAACTGGATATACGCATTGATCTTTTGAGTGTCAGGTGCGGTAGAGCCTGTTATCGCGATTAAGGAATCTGTAAGGGACGTTCTCCCCGTAGAAGAATTAAACGAGGCGAGAAAAATTAAAATCAGTAGCCGGCAGCCACCTACTCTCCCGTGTGGTGATAAATGATCGGATATTCCGGAAATCCATCTTGTCATACTGCCCGCCGCCACTAAAACTGCCATAAAAGTACCTTAAGAATTAACTACTTAATGACCAGTCGTACCGGTGTACTGCCGTTACAACGCAGAAAATACACCCCCGGCGACAGCAATGAAACATCCCATCGCGCACTTCCACCCTGCAAACGTTCTGCTATTACCGTTCTTCCGAGTACATCTGTAAGTACAACGCTCAGGTCACCAAAACCACGCAGCTCAATGTAATCCGTTGCAGGATTCGGATAAACCTCAAAATGGTCGGATCCTGCCTGCCCCGAAACTCCTGTGCACAGATCTACCGTGATCATTGATGTATCGGAATTCGTGCAGCCATTCCCGTCGGTGTATGAGTACACAATTGCAAAGGTTCCTGCACCGGCGGAACCGGGATCAAACTGGTTGCCGGTGACCGATGTTCCACTGTAGCTTCCTCCCGGAGGTGTGCCGGGTGTAAGTGTGATGGCGGACCAGGTGATGCAAACTAAGTTTTGTGTTTCGTTGTACACTACCGTTGGCAATGCGTTGACCGTAACGGTATGGCTTGCGGTATTTGTGCATCCGTTCCCGGCGGTGCCTGTAACCGTATAAACAGTTGTAACTGTAGGACCCGCATTGATCACGGCCGTAGTGGCAGATGTGCTCCAGAGATAAGTTTGTGCGCCTCCCGCGGTAAGAGGAATCGTATCCCCTGCGCAGAGTGTGAGGTTGCCGCTGATGGTTACATTGGGAATTGTATTGATGGTAACATTAATGGTATCTGCATCGGTACATCCGTTCACATCGGTGACAACCACAGAATAGGATCCCGAACTGCTTACAGCAAGCGTTTGAGCTGAGGAATTATCGCTCCAGAGATACGAGGCTCCCGGATTACCTGCATCAAGCTGCACACTGCCTCCGCACTGTGTAATATCATTTCCGAGGGTTACTGTGGGAAGGGCATTCACTGTAACTACAATGGCGGTTCGCGAACCTGAGGAACAGGTACTGTCCTGTACATAATACGTTGTGCTGGATGTTAGAACGGGAGTAGTAAAACTGCCACCGCCGCCCAGGTACGTTCCTCCGACCGAAGCATTATACCAACCAAGAATACCGCTGCCCGAGGCACTCAGCGTTGTGCTGTTACCATAACAAATACTTTGCGCAGATGGGTTGCTGGTGTTGGCCGGTGCCGGCGGTGCGTCGCACAGTTTTACCAAAAAATTATCCTCGCTGCCTCCTCCATACAGTTCCTGGTGGGAACCTACGGAGCTCATGTTACTGGTGCTCGAAGTTGCCCCTGCAAAATAGATCTGGCTATTACCGCCCGGGGCGCATCGGTATCCATAATCCCACCCTGCACCACCATAATATGTTCCCCACTGTCGGACTCCTCCGGTGGAAAAGGTTGCCAGAAAAGCATCCATATTTCCGGCAAACACCGGTTGGTAACTGCCGGCTGTTGCAATGACACCGGAAGTGGAAGTGCTGGCCTCTCCGCAAACATAGATCGTGGAACCCTGGCAGAAAATATCTCTGATCCTTTCCGTTCCAACTCCTCCGTAATACGTTCCCCACTGCCGTACCCCGGAACTATTCAGCAGGGTCAGGAAACCGTCGGTCGCACCCATATATACCTGCTGATGCCCATTCAACGTAGCGATCGCATCTGGTGAATCGGTCCACCCCCCCAACAGGATATTGCCAGAACCGTCAATAGCACAGACTGAAAAATCATCCTCCCCGCTGCTTCCTCCATAGTAGGTACCCCATTGCCGTGTCCCGCTCCCGTCAAATGCTGCCAGGTAAGCATCTGTTACTCCGCCGTTGTGAATGGACTGATGACTTCCTGTGGTGGCGATACTTGTTCCGTTAGTTGATTCTGTGGTTCCTGCAATAATCACCACACTGCCGGAACCGTCACAAGCTACATCATATCCGCGGTCAGTGGCACTTCCCCCGTAATACGTTCCCCATTGCCGGACCCCGCTGCTGTTAAATTTAACAAGAAAGGCATCATAGGCAATGTTACCATCACCATGTACCGGCTGATGACTGCCCGGGGTGGCGATCTCATTGGTATAAGAGTAATTTTGCTGTAGCACCATTCCAACGAGATAAACATTTCCCACTGCATCGGCAGCACAGGAAGTGCCGTAATCATATCCGGCGCCGCCGTAATATGTTCCCCACTGTCTTACGCCATTACCATCGAATTTCACCAGAAAGGCATCATCCCCGCCGCCGAAAACCGGCTGGTGAGATCCTGGCGTAGCGATCAAACCCGGGGTGGTGGTATAAGTTTGTCCGCAGATAAAAACATTCCCCATTCCATCTGTACAGCCTCCCCGCATATATTCAGCAGGTGTTCCTCCATAATATGTTCCCCATTGCCGTACGCCGGCCGCATTGAACTTTACCAGAAAACAATCCGTACCACCACCGCCATAGGTGGATTGGTGACTGCCGGTAGTTGCAATTTCTGTACCGAATGCAGAACTCGTGTGGCCTCCAAGAAAAACATCTCCGCTTGTGTTCGTTGCCATCATGCGGTTCACGTCACTTCCCGTCCCTCCGTAATAGGTTGCCCACAACCGCACCTGGGGATCTACGATATACGATTCGCCCGGATTCAATCCTTCTATTTCAATTCCTGCAATGTTCCCGTGAAGCACCCAGCGTGCAGGAAGTTTCCTGCCACCCTGGAAAACCACGGGAGCATCCTCTGCCATACTGCCCAAGGGCGACTCGATCACGAGCGCTCCCTTATCATTGATAAATATTTTTTCTGCTCCTTCTATTTTCATACGCAGTTTCCCCGGATCTGCACCCGCTGCCGCGATGTAATCATATTTTACACTGCCTTCATGCAGGTACCATTTCAGGTCGGTAAGCGGATATATGTTTTTGTAAACAACTGTTCGGTAGACAGGAACATTTACGATACCGTTCGGACAAACTTCATTATAGTAATGGCGGAGTTCGCCTGTGGCATCACTCCCCGTTGCTGTTGCAAGCCCTGCATTCAACCAGGTGATATCTATACGGTAGATCTCTGTTGAAGGAGGCGCCGCCTTCTTTTTTCCCGGTTCACAGATATCGGGGCCGGTACCGGCACTTACTTTGCTGAACTGGTAAGATATTCCGTTTTTACGAAGGTGAAATACCACTCCGTTGCGCGTTCCGGAAAATAAAACATCCGCATTCGCTTTGTTATGCTGATTGTAGACCTGGCCCATGTTTGGAATAAAGCCTTCCGCCGTGTGCCGGCCTTCAAGCGTACTAACAACCATTAATAAAGAGCTGAGAAGAACGATAGCTTTCATATATATGTTTTTATACCTGGCAAAATACAAAAACTGCGTGTTACCAGTTATGAGTAGCGTTATGTGCACAGAGGATCCCCTAGACTATATTGCTACAAATATGAAATTCAGTTGGTTGCATTCCCTTCTAAGGCAAGTTTTGAGAATTTCAGGTGACACTTTTTCCGACAACTCTAGTGCATATCGTGTTCCCGGGCTCGGATAAAGGAGTCATAAAAATATTTCTGATAGATGGGAAAAAAGTCCTTGAACAGGATTGGAACTCAAGTAGTCTTACTCTTGATTTAAGCACGTATCAAAGGGGAACTTACCTGTTCGTTTTTGAGTCACCGGGGAGGAGGATATCCAGGCGGGTAGTATTGCACTGAACTTCGTATCTTTACCAGTGTGAAACGGGCATTGGCAATCATCTGGCTTCTCGTCCTTCTCACCGGATTATTCGGTGTGATGCCCTATTTCTTTTTCAAGCAATCCCAGATCAGAAGTGCCGTAAAACACAAATTGAAATCTCATGTGCCGGAGACGGAACTCCATGCCCTGCGTTTCAATACCAATGCACACATCCTGTGGGTACGCGAAGGAAAAGAATTTAAACTGAACGGGCTTTTCTATGACGTGGTCAAAACAGAAACAGATGGCAAAACCATAATCTACTATTGCGTAAACGATACAGAAGAAAAAATCCTGTTTGAAAAACTTGAACTTCTCTGCCAGCAACAAGCCAGACAAAACGGCGACCCGGCAGGAGCCGCCGTCCAGCAATTTGTCAAATTATTTTCCATAGATCTTCCGTCCATAAATTCATCCTGCCTGCTACCCGCTTCCTCCTGCTTACTTACTGCCTTTTGCACACTACCTACACGCGCTCCCTTCCTCGTCCCTCCCACCCCTCCGCCCGATCTTAAAGGTTAACGGTATTCATCCATTCTCGTTAAACCTTATTTTCCAGATTATGAAACGACTATTAGTCGTCCTGTCTGCATTGCCGCTGATGGTAAATGCACAGGATTTGAACGATACTACCCGGGTCAACGAACTTGATCCTGTGCTGATATCCGCAGATAAATACGGAGAACGTAAAAAAGAGATTCCGTATACAATGGAACTGATTGATATCAAGCAGATCGAGTTTCAGAATGCACAGAATACCGGCGATATGCTGATGAACTCAGGATCTGTTTTTGTGCAAAAATCCCAACAGGGCGGAAGCAGTCCTTCCCTGCGCGGATTTGAAGCCAGCCGGGTGCTTCTGGTGGTAGACGGGGTACGAATGAATAATGCCATTTACCGGGCCGGACATCTGCAGGATGTGATTACGCTGGATCAAAGTATGTTTGACCGGACAGAGATCCTTTTCGGCCCGTCTTCCGTGATGTACGGAAGCGATGCGCTGGGAGGCGTCATGTGCTTCTATACGCGCAAGGCTGTTTTCGGAGACGACTCCGGCATGTATGTCAATAGCAACTCCTGGTTCAGATGGTCTTCCGCCAATAACGAATTTTCGGGTCATGCGGATATCAATCTGGGATGGAAAAAACTGGCCTCTATTACCAGTTTTACACACAGCACCTTCGGCGATCTGAGAGCAGGCAGCAACCGTCATCCCTTCTACGATCAGTACTGGAGAAGAGATTTTTACATTGATACCATCAACGGTACCGACACCCTGCTGAAGAATCCTGACCCTAATACACAACTCTACAGCGGATATTCCCAATATGATCTGTTTCAGAAATTCTCCTGGAAAGTCCGCGAGAATATTCTTCAAACCGTGAATCTCCAATATTCCAATTCGTCGAACATTCCCCGTTACGACCGGCTCACCGACACCTCCGCCAACGGAGATCTCCGGTTTGCCGAATGGTATTACGGGCCGCAGCTGCGGCTGATGAGTATCCTGAATACAAGGGTACTTGCCGAAAATAAAATTTTCAACAGCCTGAGCATTTCGCTGGCTGCCCAGAAAATCCGGCAGCAGCGAATAACCCGTCGCTATAAGAATAATGACCGGAATATACAGGAAGAAAATCTCCTGGTTTTCTCATTCAACACCGACTTCGTTAAGTTTCTTTCTGAAAAACATGATATTCATTACGGGATTGAAGTAACGTACAACGATGTTCAGTCTGATGCTCACACCCGTAACCGGATAACCGATGAAAAGACACCTTACCCCACCCGGTATCCGAATGGCGGCAGCACCATGAGCAGCTATGCCGGATATTTCGCCTACAAAGGGAAAGTGGCGAAGAACAAGATAATACTTACGGCCGGTCTCCGGTATTCAGCAGGCAGTATTTCCGCCGATTTTTCAGATACCGCTTTTTATCCCTTCCCCTACGCAGCTATCGGGCAAAGAAATTCAGCACTTACCTGGACAGCGGGTGTGGTGTGGAACCCCAGCGAAAAATGGAAGTTTGCACTTATGAATTCCTCCGGTTTCCGCTCACCGAACGTAGATGACCTGGCAAAGGTATTCGATTCCTCACCCGGAATGCTGATTGTTCCTAATCCGGATCTGGCGCCTGAGAAAGTAATTAACACCGAAATCAGTGCAGATGCCCGATTGGGAAAACACCTGCATGCCTTTATTGCGGGCTGGTATACCGTGCTGACAGATGCTATTGTGGTGAAGGATTTTATCTTTGACGGGAAGGATTCCCTGCTTTATGACGGGCAGATGAGTCAGGTACAAGCTGCGCAAAACGCCGACGACGGCATGATTACCGGGCTTACCGGCACCCTGCATTTCCTGTTCAACGACCTGTTCACATTGAAAAGTTCCGCAACATATACCTACGGGCGCTATCATGACTCCGATAACGATACAGTGATTCCGCTGGATCACGTACCTCCTGCTTTCGGTCAGACTGCGTTGAATATCAAGAGTAAGAAAGCAGAAACAGAGATTTATGTCCGATACAACGGGCCGAAACTGCTGCGGGATTACTCTCCCAGCGGGGAAGATAATCTTCAGTATGCTACCGCGGAGGGGATGCCATCCTGGGTAACGCTGAATTTCAAGACCGCTTTCCGGATCAATCGCATGATCACTGTCAATACCGGGGTAGAGAATATTCTGGATACACATTACCGGCATTTTGCTTCCGGGATAAGCGCACCGGGAAGAAATTTCTTTGTCACATTACGAGGAAAGTTTTAGGAAGCGCTGTGAATGTTTATATGCGCAGTTTAGTATCTTTGATACATGTGGGCAACCGAAGAGCTGAAAAAAAAGCAAATCATCGGAGATGAACAGAAGAACACCTTAGACGATCTCGAAATAACACACCCTCTTTCCATCCACTGGGAACTGCGGGTCATTTTGTACCTCGGCGTAACGCTACTTAGCACCGGACTGGGTATTCTCATCTATAAAAATATTGATACGATTGGTCATCATGTGATCATTGCATTAAATGCACTTGCCTGCACTGCCTGCTTCTGGTATATATGGAAACATAAACTGCCCTTTCACTGGGGCAGCATGCAACACCCGTCTCCATTTTATGATTATGTGCTTTTACTGGGCGTGCTGTTGCTTGGAATATTAACCGGTTATATTCAATACCAGTACGAAATCTTTGGAACTCATTACGGGCTGGCTACCCTTCTCCCTTCCCTTGCTTATCTTTTCCTTGCATACAGGTTTGACCACAAAGGTGTACTGTCTCTCTCCGTTACCGGTTTAGCTGCCTGGGCCGGCATCAGCGTATCCTTGCATGATCTTCTGGAGAATAATTTTGATTCGGAACGTGAGCTGATGTATACCGGTATCGCTTTCGGCATCTGTACCGGAGCCGCCGCCTGGTTTACAGAACAGAAAGAGAAGAAGAAGCATTTTGCATTTACCTTTCACAATTTTGCAGCGAATATTTTCTTTATTGCAGCCCTTTCCGGGTTATTTTCAGGCGAAGCCGAAGTGCTTATGGTTCTGCTGATCGCCGCCGGCGTGTATTTCTATATTTACTATGCAAGAAAAATGAAGTCCTTCATCTTCCTGCTTTATTCAGTTATCTACGGATATATCATGTTCTCTTACCTTTTTATCCTGTTGATGGACTGGATGAGCGGAAATGATGATCTGATGATCACACTCGGATTCCTGTACTTTATGGCCAGTGCAGGGGGAGTTGTACTCTTCTTTATCCATTACAAAAAACTCCTGGGTATCAAAAAATGATCATCTATTCCAAAGAAAATCTCCATGGGTTGCACATCACTAATGCAGCTAAACGCTGGTTTGCCCGGAACTGGATCAGTGCCGGCATCCTTGAAAAGACACAAACAGCATATCCTGTCACCTTTTACAGTCCGAATGTTTTCATTCGTATTGGCCTGTTTCTCTTCACCCATTTCATCATCAGTTCGGCCTACGGAATGTTTATTTTCTGGTTTAACTTCATTGATTCCTCCTCCTGGGAAACGGCCATGGCATCCATGCTGATTTTTTTCGCCGTTTTGTGCACGGGGACGCTCGAATTCGGGATCCGCCGACTGGTTAAAGGCAGAGAGCTGTATAACAGTGGAATCGGGGAAGCGCTGATCTACTCAGCACTCGGCTTTCTGGCAGGGGGTCTGTTCTGGTTGCTTTCAGGAACAAGTATGAATGACGAGGATGCATTTCTCACAACCTGTTTCCTCTTGTTGCCTGTACTGCTCGCCGGTGCTGTTCGCTACCTTGATCTGGTCTGCGCGGCGGGATCGGTCATCTGCTTTTATCTCATCGCATTTTTGATACTTATTAAAACCGGCGACTCAGCCAAATACATCATTCCCTTCGCCTTTATGCTTTTATCTGCCGCTTTTCTGCTGGGATTCGCCCGGATCAGAAGACTGCAGAAATTTCTATTCTGGAAAAAGGTGATTACGGTGGCACGACTGATCAATATGCTCGTACTCTATTTCTCAGGAAATTATTTTGTAATAAGAGAATCGTCCATTGAATTCTTTCACATGTCGCAGGATTCAGAAGTACCGCTCTACTGGTTCTTCTGGGCATTTACTTTTCTGGTTCCCCTTGCCTACCTGTTTTTGGGGCTTGCCCGAAAAGATAAGGTCTTTCTCTGGAGCGGACTGATCCTGATCGGCCTGTCGGTGATGACATTCCGAAATTATTACAGTGTTGCGCCCCCCGAAGTAGCCTTGAGCCTTGCGGGGTTTGTGCTGATCCTCCTGGCCTGGGTGGGAATAAAATACTTCAGGGAAGGAAGAAAGGGAATCACTTATGTGGCTGAACCGGATGAAGACAATTTTTTAAAGGAGCATGCCGAGGCACTGATCATAGCTCAAACAATGGGAACTACCGGACCGTCTGCAGATGAAAGCGTAGGCCCAGGTGGCGGAGATTTTGGAGGTGGCGGGAGTGAGACAAAGTGGTAGTGAGCGTGAGCAGCAGGCAGTAGTAATAGATTTGCAGTATTCAGGTATCTTTGTCTTTATGTCATCTCAAGCTCCCATTGGTATTTTTGACTCCGGAATCGGTGGCTTAACGGTATTGTCGGAGATCCGGAAATTGATGCCACATGAAGAGCTCATCTACTTTGCAGACTCGGCGAATCTGCCCTATGGAGAAAAACCCATGGAGAAGATCCTGGAGCTCAGTAAAAATATCGTGGAATTGCTTCGCTCCAAAGGTTGTAAGCTTATTGTGATCGCATGTAACACTGCGAGCGCGGCAGCCCTTAAACCCCTCAGGGAACTCTATCCTGATTTTCCTTTTGTAGGAATGGAACCGGCAGTGAAACCGGCTGCGGAGCAAACAAAAACAAAAACGGTTGGAGTGCTTGCCACACCCGCTACATTCCAGGGTGAATTGTATGCTTCTGTTGTGGAACGATTTGCACAGGATGTAGAAGTCATTCGTCAACCCTGTCCGGGGCTTGTACAACAAATAGAAGCTGGAAAATTACACACTCATGATACCGAAGGAATGCTGAGAGGATGGATAGAGCCCATGCTGGAGAAAAATATTGACACGCTGGTGCTGGGATGTACGCATTATCCATTTGTAAAAGAACTCATCAAAAAAATTGCTGGAGAAAAGGTGCGCATCATAGATCCTGCTCCGGCAGTAGCTAAACAGGTACAGCGAATATTAGAACAAAAAGATCTGCTGGTCAGCGGAACCAAAGCAGCAGATATTACCTATTTCACCAGCGGTTCTGTAGAGCAGATGAAAAGTGCATTGAGTATGCTGGACATGAAGCCGGGGGAAGTGATTGAATTACAAAGCTGAGATTGAAGAGGGAATGGGAAAGGAATCCGGTTATTTAAACCAGGATGAATACATCACATAGTTTCCGGCGATGCGGTTTATTTCGCCGGCGATAAGTTCCTGAGAAATATCCTTTACCTTTTTGGCCGGAACACCGGCATAAATACTCCCCGACTCTACTTTGGTTCCTTCAAGTAAAACGGCTCCGGCAGCAATAATAGAATTGCTTCCCACCACACAGCCGTCCATCACAATCGCTCCCATACCAATCAATACATTATCCTGAATGGTGCATCCGTGTACTATGGCATTATGACCGATGGAAACATTGTTGCCAATGTTGGTAGGAGCCTTCTGATAGGTGCAGTGAATGATGGCGCCATCCTGAACGTTCACTTTGTTCCCCATTTTAATGTAATGCACATCTCCCCGCACTACAGCATTAAACCAAAAGGAACACTGATCACCGCAGGTAACATCACCTACGATGGTAGCATTCTCAGCAATAAAAACTTCTTTTCCGAATGCGGGGGAAACTCCTTTTACGGGTTTAATTACCGGCATACTATTTCTCTTCCGGTGTATGCGGATTCACAGGTTTGTTCCCGTCTTTATTCAGTTTATTCTTCGGCTTCACATCGTCGGCTTCCCATCCGCCTCCGGCAATGGTCTCGCGAATCACGTCCACGCTGGTTTTCTTTGTCAGAAAAACTACGGTGAGCGTTTTTGTAGAGAGGTCCACTTCCGCCTTTTTCACACCTTTAATGCCCTTGACCAGTTTTTCAATTCCGGTCTTGCACTTATCGCATTCGGCATTTACCTTAATCTTAACCTCCGTTTTACGCTGCGCCATGCCGGCAGATCCGAAGGATACGAAGAGCGCAATGAGTGCGATGAGAATTTTATTGTTCATAGGAGTTATTTATTGGGTTCGCAGAAAATGACTTCAACCTTATACTTGTGTTCACTGCCTTCTCCCGGATTAAAATTTTCTATTGCTGCAATAATCTTTTCTTTTGAAATCTTCACCTCGTCAAATATAAATGTACCGGTCATGCTTTCAAAATCCACGGTGCTGGATTTTACTCCCTTCAACTGGTAGACATTATCCTCAATTCCCTTGGCGCAGCCATGGGCACATGTCATCCCGGAAATTTTCACCTTTAGCACCATCATTGAACGCTTTGGGGCCTTCGGGTCCTTTTTACTGTTTTCCTGCGGCACTGGCGTTTCTTGAGATGCCAAAGCCCCCGCCATCAAAAGGCACAGGCTAAAAAGCGCTATTTTCAGATATGCTTTCATGTTTTCAATGTTAGTTTGCGATTCTATTTATCTAATATATTGTTAATCAATATGATACCTCCATCCCAGATAAATTTTTCTCCCTTCTGTAGGCCCCCAGATAAACGAAGTATCAAAATACGGGCCATAGGGGTTTGCGGAGGAAATAATGGCATCCTTTTGAATGAAGTTAAGAAGATTCTCGGAACCCAGGTAAAGTTCATGACGCTTCCAAATGCGGTTCACCTGCATATTCAGTTTAAAATATGGATCGGAGTAATCAGGCCGGCGGAAAGGAACCGGATTAAATAAGGTATAGGGTAAGCGCTTCTTACCAAACCATTGTGTGGTTAAACTCGCATTCCACTTCCTGTTAAATGTTTCATAGTAAAGAGTAGCCAGAACCCGGTGCCGGGCAATGAAGGGAAGTTCCTCCCTGTTTCCGTCCTTCTCCTTTTGCACATCCAGGAATTTCCAGGCGAGTTTGATATCCAGGTTTTTGATTACTTCCCAGCTGAATTCGGCCTGAATGGCGGTAGACCATGTTTTCCCGTTAAAATTTGCGAAATGTACTTCGGTAAAATCAAAGCTGTAATCGGGAATCACCATATTCCTGAACCGGGTGTGGTAGGCATCCAGGATAAAAGTTCCTTTACGGTACAGCCATTTGAATTTCTTAACAAGACTGATCCCTGTATTTACCGATTCCTGCGGCCTCAGGTCACCGTGAATGAGAATAACCTTAGAAGAAGCCAGGATATTTGGATTTTCAGCAAGAATATAACTGTGCTTCCATCCGGTTCCGATATTCGCGCGCAGATCAAAATTTTCACTGAATGAATATTTCATGCTCAGCCTGGGAGTGAGGAACACTTTCCCATCGGAAAGATCGGCCCTTACCCCGGCGATAAAAGCCAGTATTTGATTTTTGTTAAATGTGTTCTCAATGAACACGCCGGGAACGCTCTCCCTGCGTTTAATGGTAAGGGTATCGAATGTTTCCTGTGTATCATCGTACCTATAACTGAAACCTGCATCGAGGCTATTGTATTCATTCCACCGGCGGTTATAAATCATACGCAGATTTCCGTTCACCTCCTTGCCTTCATATTGCCTTAGCCCGTAGAAACCGTACTGACTGTGGTAAACCCCCGAATACTGGAATCCGATGCTGTGTTCCTTCTTTCCTTTTAAAGCCCTTCCGATCCGCCCGTTGAAATCCAATTTGTTCGTGGTCAGCTCCTGTCCCCACCCGCCTAGTGTATCATGGTGATGTTCCCCGTGTTCAAATCCGGTTTGTCCGCCCATTCGCTGCTCGTACAGATACCGTATCGTATTTTGGGAAATAGTACCCTGCTTACTCAGGTATTTCCATTTGCTGGCCAGGCTCACGCTTTGGAGCATCGGCATATCCATGAATCCATCATTATTAAGATCCTCCTCTTTATCCGAATGATCGGCGTGTATCATAAAAATAGTGGAGAGCTGGTCGTTGAGTTTCCACTTCTTGTCAATGTTCAGCTCTTTTCGCAGGTCGTCATCCAGGTAAGCATTTACAAATAAACTTTTTGTATTCATCGGATCTTTCAGATCCACATTCACCATACCGGCCATCGCTTCATGACCGAAGATCACGGTGCCCGGTCCTTTTACAATATGGATTGCATTGATCTGATTTCCTGGTACGCTATTCAGCCCATAGGTTTGGGAGAGCCCACTGAGCAGCGGGGCATTCTCCGTAAGTAATAAAGTGTAGGCTCCCGACAATCCCAGAATCTGAATCTCCTTGCTGCCTGTAACAGCATCTTTGTATGTAATATCTACGCTGGCATTGGTTTCAAAACTCTCCCCCAGGTTACAACAGGCCATTTTAGTCAGCTCTTTGGGAGTAATAATTTCAGTTTTTATGGGAGAATAGGAGATGAAATTTCCGTCTTTCTTTTCTGTAATGTTTACCTGTCCCAGCGTTTTCACGTTATTCATGCGCACCGTCAGGGACTTTTTCAGTGAATCTGTCAGAAGAATGGTATCGGTCACAAACTCTGTGTGAAGAACCACTAAGCGGGCGGGGAAGCTGTCGGGCCAGCCAATGAATGCCAATCCCTTCTCGTCTGTTTGTGCTGCATTTTTGGTTCCCAGCCAGGCTATTCCGGCAAATTCCACGGGTTGTGCAGAATCGCCCAGGACCTGCACACGAAGGCCCTGACCGAAAAATTCAGTGACAAAAAATAAAGCGAAACCTGTAAGAAGAATCCTGAGCATGATGAGCAACTTAATATAACGAACAGACGGTCCCCGGAGGGGAAATCCACATTATATTCAGTCTCAGATCAGGAGAATTTGTATGAGGCGAAGAATACTAACGCCGAGATTGGGCGGATCGAAATCGGAAGGCTTTTCATCCTGTCCCTCACTTTCTGAATCCGAGGCGGGTGAAAGGAATGGAATACCCACAATCTGGATCGGCTCATCGGAAGACTCCGGTTTAACTGTTGCTGTATGTGCCCCGGTATTCATTTCCGAAACACTCATCAAACAGCAATCAGGAGAAACACATGCGTTGTGGTGATCCGGATCCTTTTTGCACTTTTTCATTTGCCCCAGTTCATAGGTGGTGTGCCCGCTGCCGGTACAGATCATGCGCGAAAGGGTAAATCCTCCTCCCGCCGCAAGGGTAAGAAGAATCATCACAAAAAGAATACTATGCCTTAGAATGAATTTCATTCACAACAAAGATAGATCAAAGAGCGAGAATGGTACAAGTACAAAAAGAGCGGTTAACGTAGATTAACAAAGCTCGCAAAGCTTTACATCATGTTGTATTTCAAGCACTTACCTTTGCTCCACGATGATGGGGCGGATAATCAATCGTATAATGCAGTCCCCGGCTTTCCTTTCTGGCCATTGCATGCTTGATAATAATATACCCCACCTTGATCAGGTTTCGCAGTTCACACAGACCGGGGAAGATAGTAGTGCGTTCATAAAGCGTTTCCGTTTCACGGTGAAGGATCAGCAAGCGGTCGAAGGCCCGTTTGAGACGAAGATTAGACCTGACGATGCCTACGTAATTAGTCATGATAGCCTGCACTTCCTGCAGGCTTTGGGTGATGAGTACCATTTCCTCGGCATTGATGGTACGTTCTGCGTTCCAGTCAGGAATATCGTTTCTGTATTGCACCGAACCTGCATGCGAAAGGGCATATTGAGCTGCATGATGAGCATAAACAACTGCTTCCAGCAGGGAATTGGATGCCAGGCGGTTCGCTCCGTGTAATCCGGTACGTGAACATTCGCCCACGGCGAGAAGGTTTTTGATACTGGTTCGCGCCTGTTTGTCCACACTGATTCCTCCGCACATATAATGGGCGGCGGGCACCACGGGAATAGGTTGTTTTGTGATATCAATTCCCAGCGAGCTGCATTTATTCATGATATTGGGAAAGTGTTTCTTCATTCCGTCGCGGTCAAGCTGCGTACAATCGAGCCAGACAAAATCTTCTCCGCGAATTTTCAGTTCGTTATCAATACTGCGGGCCACAATGTCTCGAGGTGCAAGCGATCCACGTGCGTCGTATTTGCCCATAAATTCCTTGCCATCGGCTGTTTTAAGCACTCCACCAAAACCGCGCATGGCTTCGGTGATAAGAAAGGCCGGTTTTTCATTGGGATTAAACAAGGACGTGGGGTGGAACTGAAAGAATTCCATATCCTCCACTCTGCCTTTAGCACGATAGACCATAGCCACCCCATCACCCGTAGCGATCAGGGGATTGGTGGTGCTGGCATATACATGTCCTGCACCACCTGTTGCCATAAGCGTCACTTTAGACAAAATCTGGTCCACCTGCTGATTACGGGTGTTGAGTGCATACACCCCAAAGCACTCGATATCCGGAGTTCTGCTATTGACATACACGCCCAGATGATGTTGAGTGATAAGGTCAAGCGCAAAGTAATGATCAAAGATTTCGATATTGGGATGCGCATGCACTTTCGCCAGAAGAGCCCGTTCTATTTCGAATCCGGTTTTGTCTTTAAAGTGAAGGATCCTGTTTTCGGAATGCCCTCCCTCCCTGCCAAGATCAAACGCTCCCCTGGCGTCTTTATCGAATTCCGCTCCATATTTTACAAGTTCCAGAATGCGGTCGGTTGATTCCTCCACCACCATCCGGACCACTTCCTGATCACACATTCCGTCGCCCGCGATCAGGGTGTCGCGTATATGCTTCTCGAAAGTATCCGGTGCATGCATTACTGCGGCAATTCCGCCCTGTGCATATTTGGTATTGGACTCCGCCTCATCCGATTTGGTAATGATCAGCACTTTTCCTTTCGCCGCTACCTTTAGGGCATAGGAAAGCCCCGCAATACCGGAACCAATTACAAGGAAATCAGTATACCGTTTCATTGTATAAAGTTAATAATACCTTGAACATGCGCTTTAAAAAGGATGATTCAGGAAATGGCTGCGCTGCAGAAATATAAACGGGATTAAGAAGAATTTCCGAAATTTGCCCCATGGAGAAACAAGCACCTGTTCTGTTCTACGCAGAAATGACACCCAATCCTCTGGTGATGAAATTCGTGTGCGACAAAAATCTTATTCAAGCCGGCGCGAGTGCTGAGTACACAAAGATGTCTGAAACCTCCGGATCTGCACTGGCAGCGGCATTGTTTCAGTTTCCTTATGTACAGGGGGTTTTCATCTCCTCCAACTTCGTATCAGTAACGCGGAACCCGACGGCTTCCTGGGACGATGTAATGAATGAATTGCGTGAATTCCTCCGGCAATTCATGGCCATGGATATTGATCCCGTTGCCCAATTGCCAATGAAAGAAGTCTTCTCCGATTCTTCTTTCAGCGAAACCCTGCAGGTTCCCACTCAGCATAATCCTCCCGGCAACGAAACCGAGCAAAAAATCGTGGAGGTACTTGATCAGTATGTTCGTCCTGCCGTGGAATCAGACGGCGGCCTGATCACCTTTATTTCATTCATCAATGGCCGTGTAACCGTACAGTTGCGCGGTGCCTGCAGCGGCTGTCCTTCTTCTTCTGTTACTCTAAAATCCGGTATTGAAGCATTGCTCAAACGCATGGTACCGGGCGTGGAGGAAGTGGTAGCGGAACTCCCCCGGCCATAACCCCCGACCCAAAGGAAGGGGGCTATGGAAATCCTACCTTCCCACAAGTCCGCTCCCTCTTACAACTTCTACCCACATTCCGGGAACTCGTGCAGCAATGGTATTATCATACATTGCTTCTGTTTCTACCGTTGGCAGATAAAACTTACCAAGATACGTTGCATTCAGTCTTATTTTGAATGTCTTTGTGCCATTCTTTTGCAGATTATAATAAGTGTATACCCTGTCGTCTCGCACATCCTGATATGTATATCCGGAGTTTCCGGTACTGAATTCATCCATCCGAGCATTATGTATCTCCCATCCGCTCGGAAAGATTTGGTTCAAGGCCATTTCATTCAGATTTCCCTTTGTTCCGGCGTGATCTACTTTCACCTCGGCGATAAAATCTGTTCCCTGGCTCAGCTTCTTCACATCAATAGGGTTGCCCTTTATGTCAGTGTATCGTACCGAAATCTTCACATGATTACTGAAAGCTGAAGGATCACCGATCAGCGGAATACCGCGTCGGATCATTTTTACATACAGAACGGAAGTTCCGGTATTTCTAAGTTGCAACTTGCCATTTTTGATCAGATCCTTTCCTTCCATGCGAACATGCTTTACCGGCGTAGAAGAGGTGAAGGATTGCTCACCTGCACCGTTGAGTGAATACCCCGCGCTGATCACGGGAGTTGTTCCGTTCCCGCTCACATATTTAATCATAGCAATCAGGCCATACGCTGTTTCCTGGGTGCTCATCCACTGATCGGAGCTGAGTGATTTAGCTACTTCATCTGCCAGCGTTTTAGCGCCGTTCATTTCCTGAAGCAAGCTCAATGTTTCCAGGATCATCGCCCGGTCACGATAATCAGAACCATAAGAATACGAGAGTTCCTTATAGGGTTTCACTAACCAGTTCAGTCCTTTAACCATATTCCGTGCTACTTCATCCTGTCCGACCAGCTGATAGGCCGCGGCCAGGCGCCATCTTGACTCGGTGCTAAGGTTTGGCATTTCACGCATCCGGTTCATCGATCCCATCTCAGGCTGTTTGGCCAAAGCAAGAGTGTAAAGGCGGTAAGCCTGAATCAGCTGGTAACTTTCCGATCCGTGCGGATGCGAGTATTTATTATTGGTTCCGGTCCAGTCTTTGGCCGCACGGGTCTGGTATTTTACCCAACGGTTTTTCATACTTGCTGGAACGCTGTAACCCAGCTTTTCTGCTTCCATTAAAAAATGGCCGGCATAATTACTGCCCCACTCGCTGGTATAGCTTTCGCCCGGCCAGTAAGAGAATCCACCCGCTCCGGTCTGAAAGAGCTGTATTCTCTTGATTCCTGCCTTTACATTTTTTGTTATCTGATCCTTTTCTTTGGTGGTGAGTTCCAGCAGATTTCCCACGAGCAGCTGCGGAAATACAGAAGAAGTAGTTTGTTCAATACATCCATGAGGATACATCATCAGGTACTGCAGACGTTTCTCCAGATCCATGGGAGGTACGGAACTGATTTCGAGAACACCTTTATTGGTGCCACCCATTCCGGTGAAACTATAATCCAGCGACCAGCTTTTACCGGGTTCCAGTACGATTTCATCGATATCTGTTACCTCCGGGTTCGGCGTTCTCACATCAATTTCGATCTCCGAAACAGATTTCTCACTGCCGGATTCCGCTATCACACGTACGGATCCCAATCCGGTTTTGGGCGCAACTTTCATTTTAAAGTTGATCACTTCATCTCCGATATCCTTGAAGGTGAGTTCCTGAGTAGAAGAACCTTCCAGGGTGAAGAGTGAATTCACCTCTACCCTCACCTTTACATTCTTCACCTGCTTCTCCATGGCAAACACATTCACAGGAAGCTCAACGGTTTCCTGAGGACCAAGCACACGGGGCAGCGTAGCTAAAACCATGAGCGGTGTACGCACGGCTACGGTTTTATCTGCAGAACCGTAGGCCCCGTTGTGCCCGGCCACAACCATCACCCTAACTGATCCCACGTAGTTAGGAATATCCAGGGTATGTGACTTTGTTTCTCCAGGAGCAACATAGAAGGGTCCGATAAATCTGACCATTGGTTTGAAACGGTTGGCCTTTGCATTGTTTCCTTCTTCTTCCATTCCATCACCACCGATGCTGAGCATCTTGTCAACTTTTCCATACTGAGAGGCCATCACCTGGTCGAAGAGATCCCACGTTTTCACTCCCAGTGCCTCCCGTGCATAAAATGTGTTCCACGGTGCCGGTGTCTTATACTTTGTCAGGTCTAGTAATCCGTCGTCTACAACCGCCAGGGTGTAGGTCATGGGTTTCCCGTTTTTCTCTTTCACCATCACCGTTGCCTTTTCTTCGGGCTTCCACACATCCTTAGTGGTCAATACAGGATCCAGGTGTGTGGAAGGATCTTCCACCATCACGGGCAGTACACCATATAATCGGATGGGAAGATCTGTTTTAGTACGTGCGTGCGGCTGCATCAGCGTAACATGCACAAAAATATTCGGCAACATCTCTTTGGTAGCCGGTATCTCAATCCGGGTTTCACCCTCCGTTGTTTCAACCCAGCTCCGGCTGATGACCTTGCTACCCGTCTCCAGGCAAACCAACAAGCGGTTTCCCGATGCTGAAGGAATGGTAACTTTAATAGTTTCACCGGTAAAGTATTTATCCTTATCGGTAGAAAAATTCAGCATGGAGGCATTCTCGTTGTTGTTTTTATTTGATTTGCTCCACCAGGGGGCATCCACATACACTACTTTACCGCAGGAATGGCCGCTGACCGGATCTGTGGCTACCACGAGGTAACGCCCCCAATGACTGTGTCCCAGCTTCAGTTTGAAGATACCTTTGCCGTTGGCAGTAACGAGTGCAGTATCCTTTACTGCCACCGTGCTGGTACGTGAAAGGTACCCGCCCAGATCTTCATCCTGATGATCCCACCACCATCTCCATCCGATATTGTACACGCGTATATTTACGCCCTTCCGGTTAACAGGATTTCCGTTCTCATCCACGGTTGCCACTTCAATTGTATGGGTTTCTCCTGTTTCCAGCATTCCGCCGAAAAGCCGGCTTTCCGGAAAACGCATCCCAACATAGGAGCTGAAAGGTGAAACCTCTACGCTATGACGGTCAACGGAAAACTCACCACCCTCTTCAAACACTTTGGTGGTAAAAAACGCCTTGAGTTTCCCCGGAGCATTCTCCGCAATCTTTAGTGACAGCGGGAAGGATGCATTGCCCTTATCATCCACAGTTCCGTTAAAAACCGTTTCAGTATTGCTGTTGTAAAACCGAACAGGAGAATCGAATACGTATCCTATGTATTTGGGGAAAGTAGTGCTTCCACCTGTTACGTTCACGTCTACCTGTGCCTTCATATTCTTCGCCAGCGCCCCATGCAGCCATTTCACGGTTAGCTGACCCTGCTGCGTTTTATCGGTTGAGGAAATTCTCTCTTTCCCGAAGTCGAGATAAATCTTCAGCCTGTTCGGTTTGATCGTTTCCACTTTTAGGCTGCGCGTATAGGTCTTCTTTCCAACCGTTACACGGGCCAGCCAGTTGCCGGTAATGGCATTGGGGTCCGTTGCCGTCCGGAAAGCATACATTCCGTTGAGGCTGCTGGTTCGGGTAATTTTATGAGCGGTTTCCCCGCGCGGACTCACCAGCTCAAATGTTACAGGGTGGTTGGTGGGTAATGTTTTCTGCTTGTCTTCCAGTAAAAAAGCGATGTAAATGGAATCACCGGGGCGCCAAACTCCGCGTTCTCCGTAAATATATCCTTTGATACCTTGCTGCACATCTTCCCCGCTCACATCAAATTTGCTGAGCGAATTAGAATACGAATCCTCCATCTTCATATAGCCCCGCTGGTCCCCGCTCTTTGCCACCAGCAAAAAAGGTTTCTTGGGAAGGTTTATGCTCAGCATTCCCGTTGCGTCCGTTACACCGCTTGTGATAACCTCCTGCTGATAATTCAGAAATTCGATGGTTGTTCCGGCCATGGGTCTGGTATCTACCAGACTGCTGACAAAAACATTCGCCACCCTGTCGTTTCCGATCTTTGCGATTATTCCCAGGTCAGAAGCAAGTATATTCCTGCCGCGGGCACGGCCGTGGTAGTAATCGCGCGAACAAGGACTGTACTGATCATAGTAATCCGACTCATAGGAATAAAACTCATTGTCATAGTAATTATAAAAGTCCTTATTCCGTGTATCAAACCATTCATCATCCTCCCTGCCACCGAACCATCCGTTATTTTCCCCGGTATTTTCCTCCTCACCGGAACAATCACAGGCAGCGTACTCCTTTCTCATTTTCAATTCCACCCGGTAAATGGCACCGGGCTCAGGGCGGATATACTTCGCAATATCAATAGTGAAACGGTTCCAGGCATTCAGGTTCAGTTTTTTTCCTTTTTCCAGATCCACCTTTGTCTCTACAAGTTTGGAAGCCACCCTTCGCAATTCTTCATCGCCGTCAATGCTGTTCACTTGCAGGAACTGCGCTACATTCTTCTCATGAATACGAGAAATACGCACATCCACAGCTTTCATTCCGATCACTTCAAAGGGGAATAGGAGATTTCCGGAATGCGGAAGGATATTTCCCTTGCCCACCAGACGAATCATAGGCTTCGGCGGTTCAAAGGAATATTCCCTTTCCTGGGGTTCATTCATCTTATAGCCTTTGGCATTCTTAAGTCCTGTGGAAATAGTCAGGACACGATTGCCTGTGATTCTCTCCGTAAGGAAAACATAGAGAGCATGCCCTTCGATCTGGAAACTCAGTTGATCCACTCCCTGAAGGCGCACGATCCCATCGAGGTTCTGACCGGCAAGCAGGGGATCCGAGAAATGGAGTTCGATGACCTGGTCCGGATTTTGCTTCAGATTGTCGTTACTGATGCTAAAATCGCCCATGCCGGGTACCCGCGACTCAAGTTTTCCGGAGTTGGGATCGCCCACTGGTTTTCCGTCATATTCCACCACTACTTTGGATTCTGCGGCGCCACGTTTCACGCTGTCAATCTCAAAATAATGCCGGTTACCTGAAGCATAACCCCAGCTAACGCGAAGCGGGCGTCCCTCCTGACTGGCCTTCAGTGTCTGATGAATCTCCGCCGTATCTGCCCAGTCGCTTACCGTTACGTTTCCGTTGAGGTGCTGCCATTCATAATTATATGCATCATACGTTTCAGGTCCTTCAATATTCACCTGCAACTGCTGATTCTTAACGGTGAACTGGAAACGGAACTCTTTATATTTATTGGGAACGTCAGCTACCTTATGGAGCTGAAAACCAGTTATATAGTGTGTGCTCACCGGAAGAGGCTTTGATGGGATGAAGCGAATTGTTCGCTTGTTCTCCCACACCGCAGTTCCTTCCAGAGATGGCTCAAACTCGAACAGGGAGGCCAGCTCCTTGTTGTCCATAAATTTTCCATTGTACTCCTTTGCCAGAATAACAACGATCTGATCTTTCCGGGCAACCACACCTGAGGTGTATGCGGAAATATAGTTACCGAAAGCAGGGTCTGTTGAAACCGACTGGTTTTCGGGACCCATACAGGAAGAAAGGGTTATCATCACTGCAGTGATGATGACGAGGATGCGGATGCTGAACGTGCTCATGGTTATGGTTTTATGCAATACAAGATTAAATCTGTTCATGTAAAAGAAAGAGGCCTATTGAGGGGGTGCGGGCACAGGGTTATTAAACGTTGGTTTCCGGGGAGTATGTTGCATGTGCATTTACTTCCGGCTGGTCGTTTACTTCCCAGCTTCCTCCCTTTTTTGCCTTGCGAAAACATATTGTGAAACGGATTTCCTGACCCATTCCCGCATCTCCTTCTTTGCGCCGTGAGCAAAGGAGATAAACCCTTTATCCGACCGGACCTGCACGCAAATATTGAGGGACTGTACATTTCCCTGGGTACCATCGTGCGCTTCAATAATCTCTTCGATATCATCCACATGAAGGTCCAGTCGTTTCAACTGCTGACCAAAGAAGGTTTGAAAAGTAATCACCCGGTCGTTCTGAAGAAGCAGATACTGGCCTCCCTTAATTGCCGCTCCTAACGCCAGCGTTCCTACAATAAGGAGTACAATTCCGGGCTGCCACAGGGGGCTCAGGAAAAAGCCGATGGCCACTCCGTACAGTACTACTACCCAGAAGGCCGCCAGGGGATATTTCCGTGTGATCATGAATCCGCCTTCGAGTGGAGTTAGAACGTAACGGTTACTTTTGGGGAAAGCGGAAAGCGGTGTACTGATGTCCTCCTTTCGGGTACGCTCACTGAATTTCTTATCCAGGTCTTCTGCCTCCGTTTTTACATAATTCCCGTCATTCCCGGTTCGCAGCAACGGCAATCCGATCTGTTTGCAGCATTCCTCTGCGCGCAGATGCTGTGCCATCACATCCCGGTAGGCTCCCAGTTCATGATTGTTTGTTTTTTCTCTGTGAACCAGCAGCACCGTGTGAAGGGTATAATTGTGTTTGTTTCTGCGCACCACCCGTGTGCCGGTAGTGATTCCCGAATAATCGCTGAGAGGGATTTCCCGG
Organism: Bacteroidia bacterium; assembly: GCA_020852255.1. Taxonomy (NCBI): domain Bacteria; kingdom Pseudomonadati; phylum Bacteroidota; class Bacteroidia; species Bacteroidia bacterium. Next base: position 452,052 of record JADZBD010000002.1, read on the forward strand.
CGTTTTGCAGAACCGATGAGGGGAGTGCGGGTGGATATCACATGTGTTTCGTTTACCAGCAGGTGTGTGCTAACACCGTTTTTAATCACTACCCAAACCGGAATAAGACCGAACAGTGCGAACAAGCCCAGAAAAGCGAACACAACGGGAGGTGTCCCCATTGACAGGATGGTCATGGAAATGAAACCGAGAATACTGAACCAAACCACACAGAAAACCACTCCCATTACCAGCTGGATGGTATTGGCCTTAGTGGTCATTTCAAATTTTGTCATGTACTTTTTTTTGTCCTGCAATAAAATCCTTTAAATAATACGGTTCAAAATACGCAACATCCTCGAATTTCTTCCGGAGGTATCTCTCCTCCGCAAAAGGGACTAGGGCGGCAGCGGAAGGAAGCACCCGCGGATGATAATGCACCTCTCCGGGGGCCAGCAGGTCCATTGCCTTTCCAGCTCCGTCTCCCAACAAATGGATAGTTCCCTTTGCTCTCCACTTCTGAAACGATTCCGGTTGGAGAATGAGCGCCTGTACAGGTTCCCTTTCCGTCAATTGCCGGTCGTACACAGCACAATACACCTCCTTCCGGCGGGCATCTATCATTGGAATAATGCTATCGTTTGTGCCGATTTCCCGGAATTCACTGACCAACCGGCTGGCCATAGCATGAAGCGTAGAGACGCTGATCAGCGGTATCCCGAGCGCGAAGGCAAATCCTTTAGCGGCCGACACGCCGATTCGAAGGCCGGTATAGGAGCCGGGGCCCTTGCTTACGGCAATGGCATCCAGCCCTGAAAACTTTCGTCCTGCTTCTTTGAGTACCTCTTCACAAAAAAATGTCAGGTGTTCCGCGTGAGAATAACCCTCATTCCGTTCTCTGAGAGAAAGTATTTCCCCGTTGCAGGATAATGCAACGGAACACACGGTGGTTGCTGATTCTATATTAAGAATGAGGGGCACGGAACAACCCCAAGTTACGGCATTTTCCGGTAATCACTCCTTCGTGCCAAAGGAGATGCTTACTCCGCCTTTTTCCTCCTCCTTTTCCTTCACAGTCACCTCATCACCATCCTTTAAATGGCGGGCTACAACGGTATAAGGACCAGCAATCACGACATCCCCTTCTTTCAGTCCTTCCAGAATTTCCATAAAATCCTCATCCTGTATTCCTGTTTTTACTTTTACCAGTTTTGCCTTTCCGTCTACGAGCAGGAACACGCATTCCTCTCCCTTTGATTTAATTTCCTTCTTATCCTGTTTAGTGTCATTATGTGTCACTTCAAGATCGCCCACCTCTTCCATACTTTGTTCACCTTCCCCGTCCTTTTTATCCATAAATGCAGAATCGCTGCGTACCGTTACTGACTGGATGGGAACAGAGATGACATTGTTTGCGTACTTTGTCAAAATATCAACCGTTGCGGACATTCCTCTCCGGAAGGGGTTGTCGAGATCTTTATACGAATCCTGAAGGATACGGATCTTCACCACAAAGTTGGTAACCTGGTCGGCCGAGATTCCGATGGTATTCGCCGAGTGGGCAATTTCCGTGACAATTCCTTTGAACTTCCTGTTCAGATAAGCATCCACTTCTACCAGCGCGGTGTCTTTCAGGTGCACTTTTACGATATCACTTTCATTCACTTCCACGCTCACTTCCATTTCATTGGAACTGGCGAGAACCATCAGCTCGGTTCCAGCCATTTGGGAAGTACCCACGATCTTTTCCCCTTTCTCCACATTCAGCCGGATGATGCGTCCATCTACCGGGGCTACAATGGTTGTTTTTGTCAGGTTTTCATTTGCTTCCTTCAAAGAAGCCTCCGAGCTCATGACTGTGAATTCCGATGCTTTCACACTTTGCCATGCGGCCACCACTTCCCCCTTTGAAGTCTCATAAAGGGTTTTTGCCGTTTCAAATTCCGATTGCGAAATAGTTCCGGAATTATACAGCTTCGCGCTACGGGAATAGGATATCGAATCGTTCTTGAATTTTACTTTCATCTGCTCATACCGTGCCAGGCTATTAGCGAGATTGGCTTTCGAAGTATTCACCGCCGCAATCATCCGGTCCAGATTACTTTGAAAAATATCCGGTTTGATCTTCAGAAGCAAATCTCCCTTTTTAACCATATCTCCCTCTTTAACGTTCAGCTCGGTGATCTCGCCCGGCACGTCAGAGCTGATCTTCACTTCTACCTCCGGCTGTATCTTTCCGTTGGCCGAAACACTCTCCACCACGCTGCGCTTCTCCACCTTCGCTGTTTCCACCTCCAGCCCGTCGCTGCCGCCGCAGGTCTTGATCATGATCAGAATAACAATGAGTAAAATACCGGAAAGGATGATGATAAGAGGACGTTTCACTTTTCTGTTTTTTTATTCAAACTGTAATGGTTTTCCCTGATAATACTCCAGCACCTTAATTTTAAAAAAGAAATCAAATTTGGCCTGAGACAATTCCGAACGAACGCGGGCCAGGCGGTTCTTTGCATCTGCGTAATCAAAAGCATTCACCATGTTTACATTGAATTTCTCCTCTGTAAACCGGAAAGATTCCTCCAGTGCTTTAACAGACTGTTCGGTGGCCTGATACTTCTTGAGTGCCGCTAGTGCATCTGCGTAGGCCTGCTGAATATTTTTTCTCAGTGCATTCTTTGTCAGATCCAGCTGTAACTGTGAATGAAGATAATTGATCCTTGAGCGCTGAATGTTGGATCTCACCGAATAGCCATTGAACAGGGGAAGGGAAAGATGCAGTCCTACGGAGCGGTTCAGATTCTGATCAATCTGATCGCCGAATGGAGTGGTTGTATAAGTGGTATTATACTCCGGGGTAAGCACGAAATCTCCGCCGGATGTAAAATAAAAAGTGGTATCCCAACTGCCGGTAGGAGTGATACTCATATCCTTACTTGCTCCCGAATATCCTGTTCCGTATGAACCACTCAGTACCAGCCGGGGGCTCATTCCCCCCCTCGCTACCCGGAGAGCCTTTTCTGAACTCTTCACTTTGTATTCAGAGCTTCTGATTTCCGGCATTCCCGAAAGTGCCATTTGGAAGATCTGTTCCGGAGGCATGGACAGTACGGAGAAATTGGGAATTTCAAGGTTGGGGCGTACTATTTTAAAATTTTTCGCATCCTGCAGATCCAGCATCTGTACCAGATTCAGATAGGCCATCGTCAACTGGTTCTCCATATTCACCCTGTTGAGTTCCTCGGTGGCATACTGGGCCTCGATCTCAAACAGAAAACTTTTAGCAAGACTCCCCGCCTCTACCAGCTTTTTAGTTCGGTCCACCTGCAGTTTGGTTATTCCGGCTTGTGCATCTGCAATGCTCAACAGCTCTTCTGCCAGAAGAATCTGGAGGTAGGCCGTAGCGATGCTAAGGGAAATGTCGTTCAGCATTTTCCGGTGATCTTCCTTCGACGCCAGCAGGTTGTACTTCTGCTCACCGATTGTGTTATAATTCTGCAGACCGTTAAACAGCAGCAAACTGGAACTCAGCGAGAAATTCTGAGATAACACCGCGTCTGTTGCAAACTGGTTAGTAAACGGGTCAATGGTGCGTCCGTAATTATTGATATGTGAAATATTGCCGTTCAGCGTGGGAAGCACATTCATTTTACTTTGCAGGTAATTAATGTCCGCCACTTTTAAATTCAGCTCACTTTGCTTAATGGTAAGGTTGTGCTGCAGTGCGTAATCAATGCATTGCTTCAGCGACCATGGGGCGGTAAGATCCGGGGTATTCTGTGCAGGAATACTTACTGCGAGCAGTAGCAGAAGGGGCAGCAGGAGTGTTCGCAGAAGCAGTTGGTAGGGCATTTACAGACTCTAAATTACCGTAAAGCAGACTACAAATTAGAAAATGGGATGAGCGGCAACTATGTGATTTACAGAGATATAACGCTGATCTCAACTCTTCTGTTCTCCTCCTCCTGTTTTGCGTTCAGTGGCTTTTTGTATACCATTTTTGAATTACCCGATCCCTTGTATTCGATACGGGAAGGTTCAATGCCTTTCTCTACAAGGTAATCGTACACTGCGTTAGCCCTGTCTTTTGATAGTTTTTTCAGTTTGGGAATATTTCGCATATCCGGAGCATTAACATGTCCGTTGACCAGTATTCTGGCAGTAGGATTATCCAGCATGAATCGGTACAAGCTTAACAAGGTTGGGCGCGAAACAGGCAGAAAGGCCACTTCATCTCCCACAAACTTGATGTTCTCCAGTTTTACAGGTTCGCCGATTTTCACCTTTTTTAAACGAACCTCAAAATTCACCGTATCCGGAATCTTCTTTGCATCGAAGGGTATCGGCGGGGCCATCATGGCTTTAGTAAAGAAAATATATCCTTTGGCGTTGCAGTTAAGGGTGATATTCTGAGACGAGGAAAGATCGAATGTATATTCCGACTTTTCATTCACTCTGAACGGTTCCCCGATCTGATATCCGGCCATATCAAAATTACAGGCCAACGGCATTCCGGATGCATCATCAATTACTTTTACCCGGAAAGGGGTTTTCAGTTCCACATACTTTTCATCCGTCACTTCCGGTTTTTTCATTCTCTTTTCTCCCAGATCAATTTGCAGGGTATATTCTCCTGCTCCGCTCACATTATCCACCACAAGGTAGAATACTTCATCCTTTTTTACCTGAATGGAATTACTAAAAGGGTTACCCGGTCCGGAATGAGCGAAATCCTGACCTGCACCCGGCTTCAATCCTGTTTCGGGAGGGCTCCCCATGCCGCTTCGTGCCAGGTTAGAACTTACAGGGAGAAACTTTTTATTCCTGATGCGGTCACAAAATCCGTCGAAATCATACCGAAAAAGAATAAAATCAATATCATCCTGACCATTCACCGGATTAATACTGAGCGTGAGTTCTCCATCCGCTCTGATCTGAAATTTATACCAGCCGGTGTTGTGCTCTTTTTCAAAAAAGTAAATAGACTTATTGTCGGTTTCCGAGATCTCCCTGACTTTCCCCGCTCCATCCGAAGTAAAGCTGTGCACCAGGGAATTTTTAATCTCCAGGGCGTCCATACAGTCGCAGTTTCCCTGAGGGAAAACGACGAGCGGGAAGAAAAGTGTAAATGACAGTAAGCGAATCATTGGGTAAAGATATCAGATTTCAGATCAAAGCCAGCTACGCACAGCCGACTCCGCTGCCAGCCGCCTCATTTCTATCCCCTTTCTCAATCCATACTTCTGCTGTGCCTTAGTCAATAAATTCGGAGGTTTTGAAAATACATGCTTCGCGGTTAATGCTTTGACCAGCTCCCTTGCCCCCTGATCTTTTATCTTTAATACATCTACCGGATAATTGATCATCATATTGGTCAGCAGTGCCGGATGAGCACCGGAATACGGTTTTTCTCCTGCAAACAATTCATAGACTATGATGCCAAGGCTGAAAAAATCAGATGCCGAGCAAAAAAGATCATTGCAGTTAAGCATTTGCTCCGGAGGCGCATAATAAAAGGAGAAGGGGTATAGCATCCCGGGAAGTGTCCAGAAACTTTTGTTGTAACCTTCTGCTTCCTTCACTCTCTTTGTTGTGGGATATGCTAATCCGAGATCGATCAATTTAATTTCAGAAAAATCTTCGCTGATCAAAACGTTGGATGGTTTCAGATCCAGGTGCAGGATCTCTGCGTTGTGCAGTTCCTGCAGGGCCAGATGAATGCCCTTCACTACCCTCCACTTTTGATCAGTTGTTAAACCGGCTGCGAGTGTTTTCAGATCTTTCCCTTCAAAATAGGGGCGTACGATCCATGCCTCGTTGTCTTCGGTGATGAGTTCTGCAGCGGTTATCGTATGTTTCAGAACAGGTCTCAACATTCCCTCTCTCAGGAAACGCCGGATCTCCACTGCATTCTTCGAATGGCGCGGGTGAAGTTGCTTAAGGATGACTTTACCATGATCTCCTTCTGCCAAAAAGGTCTCGGAATAGCGGGCCCCTGAATTGAGCAGCTTCTTTTCTACATACTGTTTCATTCACGTAATCATGAGCGAAGCGCAAAGTTGAGCATTTAATATCCCAGCACCGGTCCCAGCCATTTCTCAGCTTGCTCTAAGGAAATACCTTTACGCCGGGCATAGTCGGCCACCTGGTCCTTCCCGATTTTTCCCAACGTGAAATACCTTGCTTCAGGGTGGGCGAAGAGGAGTCCGCAAACGGAGGCGGTGGGATACATGGCCATACTCTCTGTGAGTTTTACCCCGGTATTCTTTTCAGCGTTAAGGAGTCTGAACAAAGCAGGCTTCTCCGTATGGTCCGGCTGGGAGGGGTATCCCGGGGCGGGACGAATACCCTGGTACTCCTCTTTGATTAATTGATCCTTGCTTAATTTCTCGGATGCAGCATACCCCCACAGCGAAGTGCGCACTTTCAGATGAACGAGTTCTGCAAAAGCTTCCGCCAAACGGTCGGTGAGCGCCTTGAGCAGTATGGCCGAGTAATCATCGTGATCTTTCTCGAATTTCTTTACCCATTCTTCCATTCCCTCCCCCGCGCTTACCACAAACGCTCCTATATGATCCTTCTGAGGAGATACAAAATCACTAAGGGCCAAATTCTTACCTTCTCCGGGCTTTTGGGTTTGCTGCCGAAGCGTATGGAATACGGTCAGCTCTTTACCTGTCTGATCCTTCACCATAATATCATCCCCTTTTGACACCGCAGGAAACAATCCCACCACCCCGTGTGCTTTCACCCATTTTTCACGGATCATCCGTTGGAGCATGTGTTGGGCATCCCCAAACAACTTCCTTGCTTCCTCTCCCCGGTTCTTATCCTGCAGGATCGCCGGGTAGGTCCCCTTCATCTCCCAGGCGTGGAAGAACGGTGTCCAGTCGATGTAGGCAGCGATCTCCGCAAGGTCATGATCCCTGAAAACCTGTACTCCCAGATGAAGCGGGGACTGCGGCAGAATGCCGTTAAAATTCAGGGAAGATTTATTCTCCCGTGCTTTTTCCAGAGGAATAATACTTTCATGGCTCCGCGAACGACTATTCTGCGCTCTCAACAATTCGTATTCCGCCTGTACCTTGCTGAGAAATTCTTTTCGTTGCCCTTTGGAAATAAGGCTTCCCACTACCGGAACGGAACGTGAAGCGTCGTTCACATGCACCACGGGATGTTCATACTCCGGTGCGATCTTCACGGCGGTATGAATTTTTGAGGTGGTTGCGCCCCCGATAAGGAGAGGAATATCCAATCCCACCCGTTTCATTTCTTTGGCAACATGTACCATTTCATCCAATGAAGGAGTGATCAATCCGCTGAGCCCGATGATCTGGACGCCTTCCCTTTTCGCTTCCGCCAATATCTTTTCACTGGGAACCATCACCCCAAGATCGATCACTTCATAATTATTGCATCCCAGCACAACAGAAACAATATTCTTCCCGATATCGTGTACATCGCCTTTCACCGTCGCCATGAGGATCTTCCCGGCCGTACTCCTTCCCTTTTCTCTGGAAGCTTCAATAAAAGGCTGCAGATACGCCACGGCCTTTTTCATCACGCGGGCACTCTTCACCACCTGGGGCAGGAACATTTTTCCGCTGCCGAAGAGATCCCCCACCACATTCATGCCGTCCATGAGAGGACCTTCGATCACTTTGATCGGCTGCCCATACTTTACACGGGCTTCCTCGATATCGGCATCAATATGATCCGTGATGCCTTTTACCAATGCGTGGGTAAGTCTTTCCTCGACTGATCCCTTTCTCCAGACCTCGTCCTTCACCTCTTCCTTCTTGCCCTTGCCTCTGAGCTTTTCCGCATGAGTGATCAGGCGTTCTGTGGCATCGTCTCTGCGATCCAGTAATACATCTTCCACGGCAACTAATAATTCCTTATCGATCGTGTCGTAGATCTGCAATTGGGAAGGATTCACAATACCCATATCCATTCCGGCTTTCACAGCATGAAAGAGAAACGCTGAATGGATGGCTTCGCGGACATGGTCGTTTCCTCTGAAGGAGAATGACACATTGGAAACGCCGCCGCTGACTTTTGCGAGTGGTAAATTCTGTTTGATCCAACGTGTTGCTTCAAAAAAGTCGATAGCATTTTTTCGGTGCTCGTCCATTCCTGTGGCCACCGGGAAGATATTCGGATCAAAAATGATATCCTGGGCAGGAAAATGCACCTTGCTTACCAGAATATCATAGGCGCGTGAACAAATTTCAATTCTTCGCTGCAATGTATCTGCCTGTCCTTGCTCATCAAAGGCCATAACAATAACGGCCGCTCCGTAACGCCTGATCGTTTCCGCCTGCCGGATAAATTCATTTTCTCCGCTCTTCAGTGAAATTGAATTCACGATCCCTTTGCCTTGCAGCACTTTTAATCCCGCCTCGATCACCGAAAATTTAGAAGAGTCGATCATGACTGGCACCCGGGCGATATCCGGTTCAGCTCCCACGAGGTTTAAAAACTTCACCATGGCGCTTTCGGAATCCAGCATACCTTCGTCCATGTTCACATCAATGACCTGAGCACCTCCTTCCACCTGTTCCTTCGCTACGCTCAGTGCATCGTCGTACTTATTTTCCTGAATGAGTTTTAAAAATTTTCTGGATCCGGTGACATTCGTACGCTCGCCTACGTTCATAAAGTTTGAGTCAGGCCGGAGGGTAACCGGTTCCAATCCGCTCAGGCGCAGATAGGCCGGCACCTCCGGTATTGCCCTGGGTTTCGCTTTGCGAGCATGTTCCGCTATATGCCGGATATGCTCCGGAGTGGTGCCGCAGCATCCTCCCACAATATTCACAAATCCTGCCTGAATGAACTCATCGATCACGCAGGCCATAGCATGCGGTGTTTCGTCGTACTCACCAAACTGGTTAGGGAGTCCGGCATTGGGGTACACACTGATATAAAAAGGCGCCTTCATGGAAAGTTCCTCCAGGTAGGGGCGCATGTCTTTAGCTCCCAGGGCACAATTCAGTCCCACACTGAGCAGGTCCATATGGGAAATAGAATTCAGAAAGGCTTCCGTTGTTTGTCCGGATAAAGTTCTGCCGCTGGCATCGGTGATGGTACCGGAAATCATAACTGGAAGTTTCACCTTCCTCTCCATCATCACAAGATCCACTGCATACAAGGCTGCCTTTGCATTAAGGGTGTCAAATACGGTTTCAATAAGGAGAAGGTCCGCCCCTCCGTCAATGAGTCCGCGTGTCTGTTCAGAATAGGCCTCTACCAGTTCTTCAAAGCTAACACCCCTGAAGCCTGGATCATTCACATCCGGAGAAAGAGAGGCGGTACGATTCGTAGGTCCCAGGGCACCGGCCACAAACCGGGGACGCTCGGGGGTGATAAACTGCGCTGCGGCCTGTTTTGCAATTTTCGCCGCTTCGAAATTGATCTCATAGGCGAGATCCTCCATTTTATAATCCGCCAATGAGATCCGTTGCGCGTTGAACGTATTGGTCTCAACAATATCCGCTCCCGATTCAAGATACGCTTTATGAATATCCAGGATAATCTGCGGCCGGGTTAGAACCAAAAGGTCATTGTTCCCTTTAAGATCCTGGTGCCAGCCGGCGAATCGCTTTCCGCGGTAATCCGCTTCCTGCAATTTATGGCGCTGGATCATAGTACCCATGGCGCCATCGATCACCAAGATCCTTTTATTAAGTATGTCGCGTATAGCTGTCATAAAAAAATCCCTCCTGTTTGTCAGAAGGGATCATATATTCATTTTCAATGATCGAACACTCTGACTTATCTATTCCCGGAATTTCTTCCGGGATACGAGTTGGCACCTTGCTGAATTACCAGACGGTTGCCAAGGCTTCATCGGGCGTACTCCCTCTGCCTTTCTGGATAAGTATGAAAAGAACGAATTACAGCCACAAATATACGAAAGCAAACGGGAAGTTAGTTAAACTATTGAATAACAGCCAACTACAAGTTATTTTTCTTGCGCATATTTCTTATCACAGACACAATCTGATGCCTGAAAATAAACATCAGTGCGAAATAAGGAACCGCCATAAGGTACAGGATAGCGGAATTGAGGTTTTTCGCAACAGAGGTGTAGCTGTTGGGATCCTTTCCGTCTGCCACTTTTTTGCACATCGCGCATTGGGCATCAACGTCTAAACAAAGCAGGAGAACAAGGGAGCAGACTAGCAGGATTGGGATGTACTTTTTCACAAAACAAGTTTAATGAGTTTATTGAAAATTATAATGCGGGGAGATCATAAGATAAACCACCACACCGGTAAGACATACATAAAGCCATATCGGAAAAGTCCATCGGGCTAGTTTGCGGTGCTTTTGTACCTGGCCTTTTAACCCAAAGTAAAACGACAAGAGCACCATTGGAAACACGAGCATGGCCAGTAAAATATGACTTGCAAGCACAAACAGATAATACGGCCGTAAAGGATCATCCTTCGGAAACGTTGTGTCTGTTTTAAAGAAGTGATACAATACATACGAGAGTAAAAAAACTGCAGAAAGCAAAAACACTGTCAGATTTACTTTTTTGTGGTTTTCCACCTGTTTTCTGCGGATAAAATAAAATGAGACCAGAAGCAATATAAAACAGGTGCCGTTCACGCAGGCATGAAAGAGCGGTTGGTACTGAACGAATCCGGGAAGAGTTTCCGGCTTCGGTAATACATGGGCACTCAGGAGAGCAACCAGCATCAGCACCAGCGCAGTGGTTATAAACACCAGACGAAATGCGGCTTTGTCGCTCATTTTCGTTGCTCGATTTTCTCCTTTTGCGCCTGTGTCCTGCGCGCATAATCGGCCATCAGTACACGTATGTCATCCACCAGCGAATCGCAGGAAGAAACCGTAGTGCCGTCATAAAAACCGCGAATACATCCTTCCTTGTCTACCAGCACCAGCTTTTCGCTGTGTATAAAATCTTCAGGCCCTCCGTTGCCTTCCACAGCAGTAATCAGATAGCCGTTCCGGGCCAGATCATACAGCGCCTTTTTCTCTCCGGTAAGAAAAAACCAGTTTGAAGTATCCGCATGTACCATCTGAGCGTATTGCAGCAATACCTCCGAACTATCATGCTCCGGATCCACAGTGTGTGAAATAAAAAGAAGACCCGGAGTATCCTTGAAGCGTTGCTGAATCCGCAACATGTTGGAGGTCATTTTAGGACAAATAGACTGGCAGGTTGCAAAGAAATAGTCCGCTACAAAAATCTTCCCTTTCAGATGATCCCGGGTGAATGGGCGTCCGTCGTGCCTAATCAGTGAGAAGTCCGGAATACGATGATAAACGGTATCAGTCACCATTTCACCATTCTTTAGAATCTCCACGGGCTCGCGCGGACCGTAGTAAGGCAGCGTAATAAAATGCTCCTCTCCGGTGGAGAGGAAAAGATAAGCTAATGAAGGGAGAAGAAGTATAACAAGCAGGAGAATCCGCTGAGACGTCTTGCTCTTAATGTCCTTCTCCTGATTTATGTTGTCCATCTGCGATCTTGCCATTGGCCCGGTCAATCGCCTCCTGGCGCTGTTTAATCCGCTGTTCGATCAGTACCTTATCCTCATACATCTTATGGTCACGTACAAAGTTACCTTCTGTAACAGTGCAGAGGTAGGTAAGATAAAGTGCAAAAATAACATACGGCCAGAGAATGACCTTACGGAGGAAGTGGTTTTCATCGCCCAAATGCATAAAAGAATAGACAATAAATCCAGCTTTCACCACGGTGAAAATAATGTAGATGAACTTCAGCATTACCGTGCCGGTCAGATGAAGGCGGTCCTGGCTGATTCCGATTACGAGTTCCACCACTGTAATGGCCAGCATAATCCAGAATACCCGCCATAGTTTTTTACGAACTCCTTTCCCTTCTTCTTCCGAATGATGAGCCATCATTTCGTACTGCGGGTAACCATCGTTGAATTCCATGTTTCTTTCGCTTTGCGTTAATATTTCTTACAGCAGGTAGAAGAATGTAAATACAAATACCCAAACCAAATCCACAAAGTGCCAATACAGCCCCGCTTTCTCCACCATTTCATAATGTCCTCTGCGCTCCATGGCGCCATTGAGCACCATCAACAGCACAATGATGTTAATGACCACACCGGAGAATACGTGGAAACCGTGAAACCCGGTAATGCCAAAGAAGAAATTGGCGAATAAGGGATGACCATATTCATTCACATGCATATTGGCCCCCTGAAATTCCGCTGTGACCCATTGGCCCGTTGCAGGATCTATAAAATCCCGCAACACAGGATTCTCTCCCACAATAAAGCCGTACCACTCCCATGCCTGTGAGCCCAAAAAGGCAAGTCCTCCGATAATTGTCCAGCTCAACCAGATCACTACCCCCCGCTTGTTGTTGCGGTGACCAGCCTCAACCGCCAGCACCATAGTAACAGAAGACATAATGAGGATAAATGTCATCAGCCCCACATAATACAGGGGCAGCACATGACCATGAAGAAAAGGAAAGTGAACAAAAATATCTGCCGGTGCAGGCCATTCCGCCGGGTGAACATGCCGGTGAAAACCATAAGCCGCCAGAAGAGAAGTGAACGTGAGCGCATCAGAAATCAGGAAAAACCACATGAAGAGCTTCCCGTAACTGACCGAAAAGGGAGATGCCTTCCCTCCCCAGTTAATTTCCTTTGACTGCGCCATGCTGAGTGCTATTTAGAATCATTTTGAACATCTTGATTTTATGATCTTAATTATGTTCAAATATGATAAAAAACAGGATTCGCTCAGCGAACAAAGTGTAAAAAGAGCAACAAATAAACCCACAATATTCCCAAAAAGTGCCAATACATTGCAGTTACCTCTAAGCCAATGGTTTGGGATGGGAAATAGGCTTTATTGATTGAACGTACAAGCGTGAATATCAATGATATAAGACCGGCTCCCAGGTGAATCAAATGAACCCCGCTCAGCATATAGAGATATTGACCGGTGGCATGATTAGAGAAAAACACTTCCTGGGATATCAGTTCCTGCCATCCTCTGAACTGAGTAAAAACAAAACCAAGGCCGAGAAATAAAGTGAGGATTAGCCCAAAGTTAACGCCGGGGAACGCCCCCTTTTTAGCTGAATGAACCGCATAAAGCATTGAAAAACTGCTGATTGCAATAATAATGGCAGAAATCCAGAACATCATTGGCATTTCCAGCACAACAAAACCGGGCTTTCCCATGGCCACTACATAGGCGCTGGTTAATCCGGCAAACATCATTGCGATACTAATGATTCCGAGCCACATAAGGTTCTTCCGGACCTTAATTCTGGCAACTCTTTCCTCTTCTGCTGTTAACATGACATCTGATTAACCTAAGACCATAGCCAATTGCACCACGGGTAAATAAAAAAACGATCCGAACATCAGTCGTCTGGCGGCCACTTCACTGCAATCGCGGTACAACACGTAGGCCTGCCAGCAGAAATAAACCCCTGCTGCAAAGATAACCAGCAAACCCGGTATACCGAACATTCCAAAAAGTGAGGGCACCAGACTAATGGGGATAAGGAAAAGGGTATACACCAGCGTTTGAAATGCACTGCTTTTATCGCGTCCTCCGGAAGGGAGCATGATGAATCCGGCCTTTTTATAATCCTCATCCATCACCCAGGCGATAGCCCAAAAATGCGGAAACTGCCATATGAACTGGGTGAAAAAAAGTAACCAGGCGGGGTATTCGATACTCCCCATACCATCCTGTGCAGCCACCCACCCGAGCAGAGGAGGAATGGCACCCGGAAATGCTCCAACAAAAACAGCAAGGGGTGTGCGGCGTTTGAGCGGGGTATAAACAAGTGTATACAGGAGCAGGGAAAGCGTAGCAAGGGCACCGCTAAGATAATTGGTGTAAACAGTGATCACTGCCACACCGGTAAGCGCCATGATTATAGCCACTGTCCAGGCTTTTGTCAAGCTCATTCTTCCGGAAGGAAGTGGTCTGGACCTGGTTCTGACCATCAGCTTATCCAGATCCCGCTCAATGATCTGGTTGAATCCGTTGGAACTGCCAGCCACCAGAACACCACCGGCGAGCAGCATGCCAAACCTCAACCAGTCTGTGTCGTTTTCTGTGCCGATCATAAATCCGATAGCAGCAGAGAACACTACCAGAATACTGAGCCTGAATTTTACAAATTGTAGAAGGTCCTTCACTGCATTGAAAATTCGAAGTCCGAAGGTAACTTAATAGTCGGAATATATATTCCGCAATTCTGTTTTGAAACACAGGAAAAACCAAAGATTCTCCCGGTGGTAACCTGCCCTGTCCTGTTTACGGTAACGGATTCCAGTTTCTATAACTACTCCTTTTATCGGAAAATTGAAGTAATAAAAAAGTACTCCGGCATTGAGAATGTCTTCCCGTTCTCCCTGCAACAGAAAGTTTCCGTATTCCCTGTCCCGTGAAGCGTACGATTGGAAAATATCACCGCCCAAATTTTTTCCGGCGCTGTCTTTACCTGTAATAGCCCGGTTTACAAATGCCTCAATCCCGAATTTCTGAGAGATGATTTCATAGCGCACTCTGTTCACAAATTCCACAAAGTTAGATCCCAGTGGATGTGCGAGAGAGATTCCGGCATGACCATAATTCTGCTGAACACTCCCGTGAGAATAGGTGAATGGGCGAACCAGATTCAGTTCCTGATTCAGGTACAATCCTTTGATTTTTGCCAGGTCAAAGAACTTCCATCCGATCTGAAGCCCGTATTTGTTTGCCCACCAGCCACTATCCAACGTATCGTCCGGAGAAATTAACTCACTCATGTCGGCACGTATTTCTTTCAGGTAAAATTCATCCAGCATAGCCTGGGCATACCAGTGAAAGGAGTTACATGTTTTATGCCGCAACGAGAAACCGATCATCGAATTATCAGAGGATCCCAGCGAATATTCCACCGGCCTGTAAAACACAACCGGGTTCAGGTAATTCACGTCAAAACTCCGCACCCGGTTTGTATCCTTTCCCTGCCAGATCACATTTTCAAAAAAGGAGAAATTCCACTTTGGTGTTGCATTCCAGCTTAACAAATGAAACACTCCGAATTTTCTCCTGAAATCCTCTTTCATTCCGGTACCCGTGCTCTGATCTGAGTGCATTGCATACAACACGGCATATTTGATCTTCCACACATTTGCGCTGATACGCAGGTAAGGATAGGCCGCAGAAACATCGCTCAACCATAACGATCTGTATCCATCGCCCCAAAAGTGCTTCCCTTTTCCTGCCTGAAAATTAAACACCTGACCCGGCGACCAGGATACGTATCCCTCCAGATACTCGCTCGAATACTTGGAACCGCCATCGTGAAACGCTCTACCCGCTCCGGGAAAATATCCGGAATATTTCATGAGCGTATCCTGAAAGGAAGGAGAAGAAGAAGGCGGGATCACATATCCGGTGAAGGAAACACTCACTTTCTGCCCGGGAAGGCTAAGAAAGCCACGTAATCCCGACCCACCGTTGTAAAGCAGTGTCTGCTCACTCAATTCATACCCGGCTGACCAATTAACAGGGATCTGCATTTCAATCTGGCGTTTTGAAGCTGTATCATGGTAGGTGTACGGGCGAATGTTACAATGCAGGTCTTTCCCTAATTCCTGAAATTGGATTGTACGGTGGTCAAGCGATTGATTGAATTGGGAAAAGAGAGTAGCGGAGAAGAAAAGAAAGGAAACGATGGTCGAAAAATATCTTCCCGGATACATCAGAGAATGATGTCTTTTTTAAATCCCGTTTTCATTTTTTTCAACAAATAAGGGAGCTGGGAGAAAAACAGCGACACTGCACCGATCACCATGAATCCGATACTGGAATCTATCTTGCGCAGAAGCACGGCCAGGGAAATGATGAAAATATTCACTACATACACGGAGATCACTGTCTGCCGGTGATTCAATCCCAGATCAATGATCTGATGATGAATATGGTTTTTATCCGCGCTAAATGGCGACACACCCCGCACCAGCCTGTAAATGAAAATGCGCAGGGTATCAATCAGCGGATACACCAGCACGCTCATGGCAAAAATGGGTTTTGAAATTTCGAGGAGAAAATTGCTTTCAATCGCACCCGGTTTATACTCGATCAGACGAATGGCTAATACTGAAATAATGAGTCCGATCACCAGAGATCCGGAATCGCCCATGAAGATCTTTGCAGGGTTAAAATTAAACACCAGAAATCCCATCAGGGATCCCGCCAGGGAAAAAGAGAGTAAAGACATCACCTGATCGCCCGCCAGGTGGAACCACAATCCGAATGCAACGCAGGCGATCATACCCACGCCGGCCGCAAGCCCATCCACCCCGTCGATCAGGTTAAACGCATTGATCACAACAATGATTGTAAACAGGGAAAGCAGTATGCTGAGGTATTCAGGAAGCTCATGCACCCCGAAGATTCCGTACATGCTTGTAATTCTCACATTAGCCATCAGCACCAGGATGAGCCCGACCACCACGTGTGCGGCCAGCTTTTTAATTGGCGCAGTGCCTATGATATCATCCTTTACACCCACAAAGAACAGAATGATAACAGTGGCCAGCACATACTTGAAATCGTTAAGACTGTGAATTACCTTCTGAATTTCTGCAGTGTACTGCAGCGAAGGAATCAGATCAGGGAGCGGACCTTCGGGGAAAAAGCTATCGGTGGGAAACCAGATACCAAAGGTGAAGATGGTTGCTGCAAAAATGATGATGCCCCCGATGGTAGGAACCATACGTATATGCAGTTTCCGTCCTCCCGGCTCATCAAATATCCTTTTCAGGATAGCAACCTTGATCAGCGGTGGTATGCATAGCAGCGAAATGAATAATGCTGTAACAAAAACTAACGCGAGGTATCCCATGGGGTTTCTGACGGATCACAAAGATACAAATTATACTGAAAACCAACAAATTACCCGTCTATGCACTGAATCTGGTTTTATTAAAAATCAAGGTATTGGTTCCAGAGATGTGTTCGGAGGGCCAGAAAGAACTCGAAAGAATTCTGGGAAAAGGCATCTCCTTGTCTCTGACGAATCCTCGCACCGGCTGCAATCTGAAAGTTGTATGAAGGATTGACCAGGTATCCAACATATCCGTTCATATTCATACTCCTTACTGAAATAAAACTACTGCTATTGTAGGTGGAGTCTGACGCCCAGATAAAAAAACCTGCATTTCCACCTGGGACATCTTGCCCATGACCGGCGGCGATCAATGCACCATGCAATACAAATCTCTTTATTTTGTAATCCACTATTCCCACCACCTCTTTGAATCCGGCGCCTAATGGATGTGCCAATGGCTGATTGTAATGGGAGATATTCTGATCAACCACCGGACTTGCATAGGTGAAATGATTTACCAGATTGTACTCCAGTTGCAACATCAGATTCTTCACCGTGAATGCATTCAAATATTTTATTCCAAACTGAAACCCGGATTTTTTTTGTTCAACACTACTTCCGGAACCATCCAATACCAACTGTCCGTACACGAACAATCCTTTCGCAGCTTCCGCTCTGAAATTGATTCCCAGCCATACATTTTTCTCTGTATTTAAATCATACATGACAGGGGCTACGAACATAACAGGCAGGAAATACCCGGCACCCATCTCAAGCCGGTTCAATGTATCCGAAACTGTCCAAATCAGTCCCTGAAATAATCCCAGTTCAAATTTTCGGTGCGGCTTCCAGCTCAGTGTATGGAACGCCATTGGTTTTTTTTGAAATAGTCTTTCTGTATTCGGCGGAGTCTGTACACCTCCGCTATGCAGGTTCATACCCATTGCATAGACGTTGGTGTATTGCCATTTACCCCAAAAATGACTTAAACGGAGAAAAGGATAATTAAAGGAATTATCGCTCAACAGCAAGGATCTGTATCCTTCTCCCACAAAATGCTTTCCATGACCTGCAGTAAGTGCGAAGTGTTTACACATCTGCCAGGAAAAGTAGCCTGAAGAAAATGCGAAGTCATAATCCGTGGTATCAAAGCTTTTCCAACGACCCATTCCCGGAATCACGCCATGCAGTTGAACGAAGGAATCAATATAGGGGTTAAATCTTCCCTGATTTTCAAGAAAGGAAGTCTCAAATGAAAAGTCTTTTCCGATTTGCCCGCGCACTCTGAATCCCCGGCTGTTCTGATACAGATTCTGCCCGGTAGAATCTTCCTGATCTTTTCCCAGCTGGAAATGAAACAAAGGATCGATAGTGAAATGAAATCTGTTTGCTGAATCCCGGATTACGAACACATGTTCATGCAGCAACTTTCGCTTCAACCATGAACCCGGATACAGGCTGTCCGGTTCAGGTTTGGAAAAATACGGGCTGATAAAGGCATGTACACTATCCAATGAGGTAGGATGGTACAATGCTTGTTCGCGATTTAAAACAGAGAGCTGAGAAAAGACCTGAACCGGTAAAAAAAAGAGCAGGACCTGTAACCGCATGTCAGAACTTCATTTTTACCTCTTCATACACCCTCCGGATTCCTTCTTCAAGGCCAATCTGATGTTTCCAGCCCATGGCATGAAGCCGGCTTACATCCATCAGCTTTCGCGGAGTTCCATCAGGTTTTTCGGGGTCAAAACGTAACTCTCCGTCGTATCCCACAATGCGTTTAATGAGAACTGCCAGATTGCGAATGCTGATATCCTCACCTACCCCTACATTAACAAAACCGGAACTGCTATGCTTTTCCATCAGGAAAATGCAGGCATCAGCAAGGTCATCCACGTGCATGAATTCCCTGAGAGGCGAACCGGTTCCCCAAATCTCCACTACCGGTAAATGATTCTTCTTTGCCTCATAAAATTTTCGCAGCAAGGCCGGCAATACATGAGAATTCTGCAGGTCGTAATTGTCGTTTGGCCCGTACAGATTGGTGGGCATGGCTGAAATAAAATTGCATCCGTATTGCGAACGGTATGCATCGCACATTTTTATTCCGGCAATCTTGGCGATGGCGTACGGCTCGTTGGTAGGTTCCAGCAAGCCGGTCAGAAGACTTTCCTCTCTTAGCGGCTGCGGAGCCATTTTGGGATAGATACAGGACGATCCCAAAAAAAGAAGTTTTTTCACTTTGTATTTCCAGGCCGCGTGAATCACATTGGCCTGGATCATCAGGTTATCATATAAAAATTCGGCACGATACGTATTATTGGCATAAATGCCGCCTACCCGGGCTGCAGCCAGAAACACATAATCCGGTTGTTCGGTCAGAAAAAGATCTTCTACCGCTTTCTGTTTGCGCAGATCGGTTTCGGAAGAAGATCGTAGCAGGAAGTTTCTGAAACCTGCTGATTGAAGACGGCGGTGAATAGATGACCCCACCATCCCTCGGTGGCCCGCGATGTAGATCTTCGCCCCCTTGTCCATGATCTTCATTCGTTCCTCCGCAGAATCTTATGCCCCGCCTCCGCGAGGTATTTTTCCCTTTCGAAAAGTTCAATATCACTCTGCACCATTTCCTTGGCCAGTTGTTCCACTGAATGCCGGGGGGTCCATCCAAGCTTTTTGCGTGCTTTCGACGCATCTCCGATAAGGCAATCCACTTCGGAAGGCCGGAAGTAGCGCTTGTCAATCTCCACCAGCGTTTTTCCGGTCTTTGGGTCAACACCTTTCTCCTTCGCTCCCTTCCCGGTCCATTCTACTTTCATTCCTGCATACTGGAAGGCCAATTCCACAAATTTCCTCACTGTAATCTTCTTTCCCGTTGCAAGCACATAATCATCCGCTTCTTTCTGCTGCATCATCAGCCACATTCCTTCCACATAATCTTTTGCATGGCCCCAGTCACGTTCAGCGTCCAGATTACCCAGGTAAAACTTCTTCTGCATTCCCAGCTTCAGACGAGCCACTGCCCGTGTGATTTTTCTGGTCACAAATGTTTCACCCCGGATCGGACTTTCATGATTGAACAAAATTCCGTTGCACGCATAATATCCATATGCCTCTCTGTAGTTTTTTGCGATCCAGTATCCGTATATTTTGGCCACTCCATAAGGGGATCGCGGATAAAACGGTGTGGTCTCGCGCTGCGGTATCTCCTGCACCAGTCCGTACATTTCCGAGGTCCCTGCCTGATAAAAGCGCGTACGTTCCTTCAGTCCGAGAATACGAATCGCCTCCAGCAGCCGCAGCGTTCCCAGCGCATCCGCATTAGCGGTATATTCCGGGGTCTCGAATGAAACCATCACATGCGACTGTGCTGCCAGGTTATAAATCTCGTCCGGTTTCGTTTCCTGGACGATGCGAATCAGGTTGGTGCTGTCGGTGAGGTCTCCGTAATGCATATAAAAGCGAATACCTTTTTCGTGCTGGTCGTGGTAAAGGTGATCCACCCGGTCCGTATTGAACAGAGAGCTCCTTCGTTTAACCCCGTGAACGATATATCCTTTGGAAAGGAGCAGTTCGGCGAGGTAAGCGCCATCCTGTCCTGTGATCCCTGTGATCAGTGCCACTTTTGCCATAGAATCAGAATCTTACAGATAGCCGCGAAGATACGCTGTTATTTGCAAAGGAAGGACGGGTTGCGGAGATTCTCCCGGTTATAGCGAAGGGGCTGCATGGTTTCAAGGCTGTATACTTCCTTCCCCACCGCCATTACAAGCGCATGACCGGCAGCGGTATCCCACTCCATGGTGGGGCCAAAGCGTGGATATTCATCAGCGAGCCCTTCCGCCACGAATGCAAATTTCATTGAACTTCCTCCGGTGATGGTTGCCATTCCCGGCATCCCTGCGGCTTTTTCCTGCAAATAGGATTCTGTTTCGGAACCGCGGTGCGAACGTGACGCTACAACGGTATACGGGCGTGAACCGGAAGAAACGGGCAAAGCGATCCCATCTCCGGTATTCCTGAAATCTGCAGCCCCTACCTTTCGGGCTCCCAAGGCCGGTCCTCCGTAATAAATTTTTTCCGTGACCGGTGCATAAATAACACCGGCAAGGGGAATGCCGTTTTCTACCAATGCGATATTCACTGTAAACTCTCCGTTGCGGCGCACAAATTCCTTTGTTCCGTCCAGCGGATCCACAATCCAGCAGCGCGTCCATTTCCGGCGAACGGTATATTCTTCGGCCGGTGTTTCCTCATCCAGAAAAGGGATACCGGCTGATTGCAAACACCTGCGGATGATCGTGCCGGAGCGCTTATCTGCTTCAGTTACCGGACTCCGGTCCTCCTTCATCTCCACCTTAAAACTGGTAGCATATACACGCATAATTTCTATTCCTGCCTCCACCGAGGCAAGAATAGCTCGCCGTGTGAGTTCGGCGATGTCAGTAGGCATTTCCGGGCATATTTTTTATTTCCTCACCTGCCAGTTGATCTACCAGCCTTGATGCTCCAATCCGGAATCGCTCGGG
This sequence comes from Bacteroidia bacterium, assembly GCA_020852255.1. Classification (NCBI taxonomy): domain Bacteria; kingdom Pseudomonadati; phylum Bacteroidota; class Bacteroidia; species Bacteroidia bacterium. The sequence continues at coordinate 473,424 of JADZBD010000002.1, forward strand.
TGAAATCCACTCATTTCCCAACACAGCGCGCGTCATAGCGATGTATCCGCAAGCAGTTTTGGCATCCGGTATGCCACCGGCCGGTTTTATACCTGTTCGCTTTCCCGTTTCAGCAAGCGCCCTTTTTATTTCCAGAAGCATGCCGGCAACAGCAGCCGGAGAAGCCCCTGCAGGAATCTTCCCTGTTGATGTTTTAATAAAATCGGCACCGGCTTTAATCGCCAGCGCTGAAGCCCTGCTGATATTGGTTTCCGATCCCAGTTCGCCCGTTTCCAGTATCACTTTCAGCGTTCGCTTACCGCAGAGCGATTTCAGGGATGCGATCTCATCGGAATTGGCATTGTAATTATGTTCCAGGAACTTCCCCCTGTTAATCACCATATCAATTTCATCGGCCCCCTCATCTAATGCGTACCTGACTTCATTCTCTTTAAGCCGTAACGGAAGTTGCCCTCCGGGAAACCCGCCAGCAACCGAGGCGACCCTGATACCGGAACCGGAAAGAATCTGCCGTGCCGTTTGTACCATCGTGGGATACACACACACCGCCGCCACTTTATGCCGGAGCGCCTTTTCGCAGAGACGATGGATATCCTCGGCGGTGTCCTTTCCTTCCAGTGAAGTGAGATCGATCAGTGAAAGAATCAGCGATGTCTTTTCCCCTGCGGAGCCGGCCTGTTCAAAAGCAGATATAAGTTCAGCGGCTGTCATTCCCGGCAAAAATACTGCGAAATCCGGCAGGACAAGTCCGGGAAACCGCAGGAAAGTAATCCTTTCCGTCCCAGGGTGCCTAAAAAATTACCTGATAATCAAGGTCTAAGAATCGCGTCAGGCTTCTTTTGGAGCAGGAAGCGGATGCAGAAACATTCATTTTGCACTCTCGGCGAATTCCATACCTTTGTGCCATTATGAAAAAGACCAATGCCATCGCTCGCCATTCCTGCAGCTGTTGCTGTATGATGCATGCCTGCTGAACGGGAAGTCTTTGTCCTAACTGATACAGAACCCTTCCCGAAACGAGAAGGGTTTTTTATTTTCGTACATGAGATGATACACCAATGAGTAAGAATATCTTTCCAACTGATACTATTCTGGGCCGTGAAGCAAAAGAACGCCTGCTGAACCAGCGGGGAACCGTAATTTGGATGACGGGGCTGAGCGGCTCAGGGAAAACCACTATTGCCACAGAGCTTGAAAAGTGTCTGAATGAGAAAAAAAAGCTCACACAAGTTCTTGACGGGGATAATATCCGTAGCGGTATCAACAGAAACCTGGGATTTTCGGAAGAGGACCGCGTTGAAAACATTCGCAGAATATCAGAAGTGGCCAAATTATTCTGCCATGCAGGGCTGATCACGATCTGTTGTTTTGTTTCACCCACACGCGCTATCCGTGAACAGGCAAAAAGTATCATCGGCGAAGAGGATTTTACAGAAGTTTTTGTAGACACTCCTCTTGAAATTTGCGAAAAGAGAGATGTGAAAGGACTGTATGCCAAGGCGCGCAAAGGGGAGATCGCAGATTTTACCGGTATTTCTTCTCCCTTCGAAGCACCGGAAAATCCTGACCTGCACCTGCATACTCAGGGCCATTCCGCCAGGGAGTGCGCTGCACTCATTCTGAAAGAACTTGAACACAGAAAATTACTCAGCATATGAACAAGCGTCATTTAAAACACCTTGAAGAACTGGAGTCGGAATCTATTTATGTAATACGTGAAGTAGCCGCACAGTTTGAGAAGCCAGCCCTTTTATTCTCCGGAGGCAAAGACAGCATTGTCTGCTTTCACCTCGCCCGCAAGGCTTTCTTCCCGGCACGCGTTCCTTTTCCGCTGGTGCATATTGACACCGGGCATAACTTCGGTGAAACACTGTTGTTTCGTGACGAACTTGTAAAAAAGCACGCGGTGAGTCTCGTTATTGGCTCGGTACAGGAAAGCATAGACACCGGGCGCGTTACGGAAGAAAAAGGATACAACGCCAGCAGAAACGCACTGCAGACTGTGACCTTACTGGACACGATTGAAAAATATAAGTTTGATGCATGTATCGGGGGTGCCAGAAGGGATGAAGAAAAAGCCAGAGCCAAGGAGCGGTTTTTCTCACACCGTGACGAATTCGGGCAGTGGGACCCCCGGAATCAGCGCCCCGAGCTCTGGAATATCTTCAATGGGAAGAAAAACATTGGAGAACACTTCAGGGTGTTTCCTATCAGCAACTGGACGGAGATGGACGTTTGGCAGTACATCCTGAAAGAAAAGATTGAAATTCCAAGTATCTATTTCACACATGAACGCGATACATTTACCCGAGACGGAGTGATTTATGCCTACTCCGATTGCATTTTACTCAAACCTTCAGAAAAAGTGGAGCGCAGACAGGTTCGTTTCCGCACAATCGGCGATATGACCTGTACAGGTGCGGTTGTTTCCCGGGCCAGCAGTCTGGAGGAAATTGTTCAGGAGGTGGCTGCAACGCGTGTTACCGAACGGGGTAGCCGCATAGATGATAAAAGAAGTGAGGCGGCTATGGAAGACCGGAAAAAAGCCGGATACTTTTAAATAAAAAATAAGAAATAGATTGATGAAAAAAGATTCGTATTTAGAAATGGACTTATTAAGATTCACTACGGCCGGTTCAGTAGATGATGGGAAGAGTACTTTGATCGGAAGATTATTGTATGATTCAAAATCAATCTTTGAAGACCAGTATGAATCCATCAGAGCCACCAGTGAAAAGCGCGGAGAAGAATATGTAAACCTGGCACTTCTGACAGACGGATTACGCGCAGAAAGGGAACAGGGTATTACGATTGATGTTGCCTACCGCTACTTTGCAACTCCAAAACGGAAATTCATTATTGCTGACACACCCGGGCATATCCAGTACACCCGGAATATGGTCACGGGTGCAAGTACCGCCAATGTGGCCATCATCCTGATTGATGCCCGGAAAGGCGTGATCGAGCAGACTAAACGACATTCCTACATCGCTTCTTTATTGGGCATTCCTCATGTTTTTGTTTGTGTGAACAAAATGGACCTGGTGGATTACCGGGAGGATGTCTTTCACACCATCTGTAATGATTACGGGATCCTTGCAAAGAATATCGGCGTGAAAGACGTTCATTTTATTCCCATTTCCGCTCTGAAAGGGGATAATGTGGTGGATACGTCCCAAAACATGAACTGGTATAAAGGAACCACCTTACTTCATTTACTGGAATCTATTTCCATTGACTCAGATGTGAACCTGAACAGCTTCCGTTTTCCAGTCCAATATGTGATACGCCCGATGAGCAGCGAACATCATGATTACCGCGGGTATGCAGGACGGATCGCAGGAGGAGTGATCCGAAAAGGGGATCCGGTGGTGGTGCTTCCCGGGGGCCGCACTACAAAGATTAAGAGTATAGACACGCTGAATGGCAGTCTTGACGCGGCCTTTGCACCCATGAGTGTGACGATTACCCTTGAAGATGAGATTGATATTTCCCGTGGAGACATGATCGTAAGTGCTGCGGACGCACCTCCGGAAAATCAGGAATTTGAACTCATGGCCTGCTGGCTGGCGGATCGGGAACTTGTTCCCGGCAATAAATATGTGGTGAAACATACTTCCCGTGAAGTTCGCGCCGTGGTAAAGGAAATCGTTTATAAAGTAGATGTGAATACCCAGGATAAAATAGAAGGAGTCAGCAAAGCGCACCTTAATGATATTGTGAAAATAAAATTAAAAACAACAGCTCCTCTGTTCTTTGATCCGTACCAAACAAACCGCAACACCGGATCGCTTATTCTGATTGATGAAGGAACGAATGTGACAGCGGGAGCCGGAATGATCCTGCACTAACGCAGCATCTCAATATGCGGGATATTATCCTCCGGATAGGGTTCTCCCTGCGGAACAAACCCGAATTCGCGGTAAAATTTCTCAAGATAACATTGCGCCCCGATTCGTACAGGTACACATCCGTATTTATCCGCAATCAGCTTCAGGCAATTATTCATGAGCTCCCTCCCTGCTCCGAGTCCCCGGCATTCCGGATGCGTTACAACTCTTCCGACAGATACCTCCCTGAAGGATACTCCCGCTGGCAGAATGCGTGCGTAGGCGATCAGCTGGTTACCGCGGTATCCCAGCACATGCAATGCGTCCTGATCCTTATTATCGGTGTCCACATATGCACAATTCTGTTCCTTATGGAAAACAAGCGACCGGAGTCGGAGCAGTTCATACAAATCCCTCGTTTTCAGATCCTCAAACGGCATTACTTTCCATTCCATGCTCCTGCTTTTTTCAGAATCACCGGTGCAAACACCCATCCCATCCATGCCCCTGCCGCATCTGCCACACTATCAAAAATATCAAAACTCCGCTCTGTAAAAACGAGTTCCTGCATCAATTCCAGGCCTAACCCGTAGAGGGTTCCCGCCACAGCCCACATCAGAGAAAGTGAATGCTTCGTTCGCCGGTGATGCTCCGCCGTTGCCAGCAGCAATAAAATAATGAACATTCCGGCATGCACCCATTTGTCGAGCCGGAACAGGCGCATCCAATCTGCATCCGGAAGATCACGTCCGGGAATAGCACATAAAACAAAAATGAGCGATGCCCACAGGGTCGCCCATTTATAAGACAGTAATAGCCGGAACATGGAATCAGTGTCCCACCATCGCTTTATAATCCGCTGCGGACATCAAGCCAGCAGCCTGGGAGGGATTATTCATCTCCACTTTGATCATCCAGCCTGCGCCGTACGGATCTTTGTTTACTGATTCCGGATTGGTGGTGATACCTGGGTTAACTTCCAGCACCTTTCCCGAAACCGGCATAAAGAGATCTGACACTGTTTTCACAGCTTCTACTGTACCGAAAACAGCTTCTTTGTCAAGGCTCTCTCCTTTGGTTTCAATTTCCACATATACGATATCACCCAGTTCACTTTGGGCAAAATCCGTAATGCCTATAGTGGCCACATTGCCTTCCACTTTCAACCATTCGTGGTCTTTGGTGTACTTTAATTCTGAAGGAAAATTCATACGTTCTTTGTTATTTGTCGGGCAAATGTAAACTTTTTTTACAAAGTAAACCTAAGAGCAATTCCGGCATTTGTATTGGAGGAATTGTAACTGGTAGAGATCACGGGTCGGGTGATCAGCTGGTCGTAGAACAGACGGATATTCAGGCGCTCGGAAATTACGTAATCCGCCGAGGTTTTCACGGATAATACCAGCTGACCTGCCGTAGGCTGGGTTACATTTTCCACTATTTTTCTGAGAACGGTTACGTTTCTGCGGATGGATAGGTCCGCCTTGAGATTCAGGTCGCTTTTCAATGTCCGCTTCTTTGAATCCGTCTTGGACTTCTTCTTTTTCTTTCCGAACTGAATCTTCACATCCGGTATGCGGTAACCGGCTCCAATCACATATTCCTGACCGAAAATCTCCGTGACTTGTGAGCTGGTCAGACTGAGTGCAATGTTTCGGTCCTTTTTGATCTCAAAATTCGCTGTAATCTTATTATTCATCGTTACGTCCACCTTGATCAGCGGTGAGAACTGTTCACTCAGGGTTATGGTGCTGATTTGTTCAGGGAGTATGAAATCGCCGGCGCTGTTGAAGGCATTGGGCAACCCCGTATTCGGATCCTCCGTGTAGTTCAGGTTCTGTACGTAGGAGAAGCTGTACGTAGAACGGTAGGCATGTGAAAGTGTAACGGTTTTAAACAGCTTTTGCAGGGCCTTTACCTTCGAAAGGCCATCGTAGGTGATCCGCCAGTTGGGCTTTGGAATAGTAGGGAACACATTACGGCTGACTCCACCCGCATTATATCCTCCGTATCCCGCCAGAAAGGAGAACATCATCACCTGCTGCGAGGTGGCTCCGTATCCGTTGTAAAACCCGTTCGTTACCCCGGTGCTGTTTCCGTAGTCGCCTGCCAGGAGAGCCGACATCTCAGCGCGCATGTTTTTAAATTGAGTGAACGGGTCGTAGGAGAAATCCTTCTTCCCTAATTTTGAAAAAGCCGTACGCCAGGAAAGGAATGACATGGAAAAGTTACCTGCATGCGCTACATTTCGCTCCTCGAACATATCATCCAGCGGATCAAAAACATAGAACATGGTCCGGTTCTTTGAATAATTCCTGTTGGCCGTGAATTCAATTTTAAAATTATTAATTGGTTCAACGTTTACCCTGCCGTTATAGTTAAGCGTATAGTTATTCAGGTATGCGGTATTATGATTCGCCGTAGTCATTAAGCCGGCTGAAGAAAGTTCTGTGTGAATATCGGGGTTCTGTCCGCCGAGTACAAAACCCAGCCCGGGCGAAAATGATTCCTGGTAAGGGGTCGTGGAAGCCATCCCGAAAAAGTTGGTGTTTTGCGTATATCCCGGAAGCGTTGTTCCCTGGTTATTTGTAACGGAGAATGATGCGTTACGAACCATCATCAGCGTACGGGCCAGGTAATCAAGAATCGTGATCTCGTTTTGATCTTTTTCCTTCTTTTTTGTAGTGTCTGCATTGGCCTTCGGCGGGGTCTTACCTCCCTTCCCGGTAGTGGGCTGCTGGGCATTTTTCTTCTGGAATTTAGCGTTAACCTTTTTGAAGTACTTCACCTTATTATAGAAGTTTACCATATTCATCTGGGTGTTCAGCGTCTTACCTTGTGTGTTCTGCAACACTCTTCCGAGGGTATCCGCTGCAAACATTGGCCGTTCCCAGTTGAAAGAAGCAGAATATCCGGCATTCGCAGTGATCCAGTCGAAAATTGGAATTTTATTAATCGGAATGGTATAGTCCACCCGTGCCGTTTGATTGAAGGTTGTAGTAGTTCCGCCCCGCTTGATTTCGTTGCGTATAGTGTCTTTCTCCTGCTCATTATCAATCTTTCCGTCAGGTTCTCTGATCTGCCCGGTATTGGTAGCGGAGTACTGCAATTTCAGGCCTTTGGTTATATCCCACCGCAGATCATAGGTCCGAAGTATACTAAAGCGCTTTTGGAAAGCCGTATCAATAGTCAGGTACTCTCCTGTGATATCCCTCAGCAGTCGTTCGGAGTAGTACCTGTTTACGTCCATGACAAAAGCGAAGCTGCTGGGATACAGATTAAGATTGAACTCCCGTAACAGCGTCAGGTGCTTTGACCGGAATAACTTTTTCTTTTCGAGTGGTTTCCACGGTTTGGGCTGCGTATTAAAGTTATAGGTTATCCCACCCCGGTAATCTCTGGACAGATAATGCGCCACACTGTAATTGTGCTGGAAAATTTCGGAATAGGACAGGTTAAGGGCCAGATTTTCCACATCATAGAAGTGTGTTTTCTTCTTGTCCTTCCCGCGTTCCTTTTTCACATTCGTGAGATTAATGCTCTTTCTACGGGTATAATCCTGTGCCGAATTGCGAATGGAATCCTTATATGCGTCGGAAAATTCGGTATTGCTGTACACGTTGCTTAGTTCAATGTCAGGATCGTAAGGATTAAACTGCGGATTGATCCGGGTTTCAGAGAATCCATAATAGAGCGGCACACGGATATTCCATCCGGTCGGGAAAAACTTACCCAATTCCACCTGGGTAATGATATCGTATGACAGTACTGTCTCCTTTTTGCGCTCACTCACTTTCTTTTCAAGGCTGCCCCATCCCGGCGTGCTGATGTTTCCCGCCAGAGTAATACTTCCCAGATCAGCCAGTTTGGCGGTAATGCGTCCGGTTGCCGCCCAGCCCCCAATCTCATCAAAATCAGTCAATCGCAGCTCATTCACCCATACTTCTGTACACTTACTGAGGCCATCGTCGCCATCGCCGGCAATCTTCTTCTTATTTCGCACACCAATCATTATGGTTTTGATTGTGCTGAGGTTGGGATTACCTTTCACGCGGATGAAACGGGTATTACCCTGCTCGTCCTGTATGGTCACCAGGTATTCAGTAGTAAGTGAAACGCCACTGGTGCTGATGGCCATTTTTGAATTGCGCTCCTGTTTGGCCGATTGCAGATCCGCGAAATTCATGATCAGATCGTTTTCAAATCTCCACACTCTCCGTTTATCGTCATCGCTGGTATTGCTGTAATATCCCGGAGCAGTTACATAGAGCGGAATTTCGTATTCGTAGTAATTCGATGTATAATCGGTTCCCAGACGGACAAAAAGAGTAACATCTCCGTCATTCAGTACTTCGTTATTGGGACCGGCCTCCGCGTGAACAAACATTTTCATTTTTTTGTAGGACCGTACATCCAGGCTTACATTCTTGTAACAGGCCCGGGAATCTCCGTCCTTCAGGCAGCAGGTGCGCAGCGCCAGTGCCTGTTCGTTCAGTTTTACCAGATTCGCCGTGGTAATATCTGTTTCCTGCTCAATATCCGGAGGCAGCACATAGTTCACCGGTTGTTTGCTTCCGTTTTCTTCATAGTTTACTCCTGAAATATCGAAGGTAGTACAGCCGTTGTCATTGGGCTGATAATCACCGGGTGCGAGAAGATCATATGCATACTTTCTCCATTCACCCCTCACGAGATCCAGTTTGGCGAAGCGCATCACCATCGGCGTTTGGAAACCCTTCATGTACATCCTGAAGAAACGAATGGATTTAAAATCTTCTATATTACCCACTTTCTGAAATTGGGACAGTGGAATCTTAAACTGATACCAGTACACCACCTTCGTTTGACCATTCGGTGCCGGAGCAGACGACTGGTAAACATTGGTAATATAATTGTTCCCCACATTGTTTGGATTAATATCCGTGGGATTTACCCGGATGCGGTACTGATAATAGCTCTCCGTTTCGTTCAGGTTGTTATCACGGTTAACATCTTCCGTATTGGGGATCGTGGTAGACGACTGGGTATATCCGTTGTCACCGCTTTCCACCGGTGAGTTACCCTCCATTCCGTTATAATATTTGTAGCGGCGGATGATGTCGTATTGCAGGTCATCATAATCTCCCCTGTAGTGGTGATAATAATCGTGGGAGACATCACCATTTTCACCTGTTGCATCCACCATGTTCTGGTAGGCTGTTGAAGACGTTCCATAAACGGCAGCAATCCGTCCCAGGTACCAGTCAAAAAAGTTTGTTTCGTTATTGGAACCACCCAGCGGATCGGTATCGGCCAGTCCGTCTAATCCGATATCCTGCCCCCGTCTTCCGTCATTGGTATTGTCAAAGGCGTTCACGATCGAAGTGGTCGTTGGAATATTTCCCCAGCTGGTCTGAATAGTGGGAAGTGTTGTATTGTTCGGGTTGGGAAGACCGTTCTCAAAACTCTTTCGTCCGTCCTTCAGAATATCCTCCGATACATTTCCGATATTAATGTACAGATCCCCGCTGTTGTTCATTACATTATAGCTGGGGAAAATCTCGGTGTAATCCGTCGGGGTTCCGTTCGCATCGCGTACGAAAGGATCCATCAGCCAGAACTGAATATACTCCACATTCGCTGCCTCAAAATCATTTGTTTCTATCTTTCGCATGATACCGGCCCAGCGCGAAGCGGGATCCTTTAACTTCCCGTTAATGTCCAGTCCGGAGGCCAGAAAAGTACTATCCACATTGTAGTTATAAGGTCCTGGTTCCTGCGGATAAAAACTGAGGTCCAGTGTTGGAATGTTGATGGGCTGTCCGGTAGGCGACTGTTTATTCGGGAACAGCTCGGTTTCCAGAATTTCGCGTGTGAGGTTATTCGACTGCTGATTGGTATTGGTTACCACCTGTGTTGTACGGAGGAGAATGGGATCTATCACATACCACGACAGAAGCGCACGGTTCATGCCGGGCGATGTGCCGGTGTCGGCTGCTTCCGGGAAAAGAGTAGGTTGCAGCTGGGGTACCGATGCCAGGGTCCATGCACCCACCGACTTAATATCAATGTTAGTTTGGCTTCCTTCAAAATCATCGATGTACGAATTACCATCCTTGCCAATCGCCTTGGAATGTCCGGGGAATAACTTGGCTCCTTCAAACGAGGTGGTAATGGTGGAAATTTCCTTCGTGGCGTAAAGTGGCAGCTTATCCACCAGGCGGGTTAGCCAAGGAGCTTCGGTCCGGTAATTTCCGTCGATTCCCACCACATTATTCTTAATGGGTTCATCCCCGATATTCACCTTTTGTGTGAGCGGCTTCTCATTCAAACGAACGTGTGTAAAACCAAGATTGAAATCGCGGCTTACGCGGTAATCTATCCGAGTACCGATCATTGTTTTACTCTGAATGGAGAAAAGCGAATTACTTTCCAATGAGATCTTGATCGGAGTTCCCGACTGCAGAATTCCCTCATTGATGATTTTGACCTTTCCCAGGGCATAATCCACAGTATAATCCTGATTCTCGATAAGAGGCACTCCTCCGGCAGTAACCATAACGGATCCCTGCGGTACATTGGCCGCATTCAGTGAAATCTCTGACCCGGAGGCAGACTTATAGGAACCTCTTATCAGAAAACGGTTTTTATCAGGAAACTGCTGTGCCGCAGTCTTAGACGAATCATACAGCTGATCGTAGGCATACTTATTTTCGATCACCACCAGGTTCACATTGCCGGTCGGATTGATTTGTTTGCGCAGGTAATCGCCAAATGGCTCCACGGCGGGAAGGTACACCCTTCCGTTACTGGCGTTAATGGTAATTTTATCCAGGAAATCGAACATGCCGTCCGGCGTATTATTCATGGAGGTATTCATATTATCCAGGTTCAGCACCTGTATAAGCTGTTGCCCGCTGATACCAAGATTATTTTCCGGAAGCACGTTCACATAGGTACCGGAACTGGGATTGTTGTACAGTACATCCAGCTTGAAATCCTGTGCCTTTACCTGATAAGCACCAATGGCATAAACGTTCTTCATCATCAGATCCCACATCAGGGTATCGCGGCGTGTAGATACGTTAGTACTTTTCAAAAGCTTCACCAGAATGCAGGAAGAATCGGCAACCCCGTCGGTAGAGAATTCTCCCACCTGAAAAACATCTCCGTTCACGGTATACTGAAAAGCCACAGCCAGAACCTGGTCAGGGTTCAGTTGGGTGTTCAGTGAAATGAAGCCCAGCTTCTCATTCACGTAATACTCTGATGGAGTAAGCTTTCGGGCCGAAATCACCTTTTCAAAATCCCGCACCGCCTCAAAAACGGGTAGAAAGTTCAGTGGGCTTGTTAAAAAACCTGCGACCTGGTTTTTATCACGGACCTGCGGGTAGGTTACCGGGAATACCGAAGGGTTCAATCCGTTATTCGAGTTGCCCGGTGTGGTATTCGGCAGCGCAACCGGCCCCAGGTTTCCAATCACAAGAGGGGATGTCAGATTAGAGTCCTCCTCCCCCAAATCAGTAAACGCAATGAGGTGCCTTGTATCGGTAATGCTGCTGGTGGTATTGGTAATCCACACCTCTACCTTATTTACATTGATATTGGAAGCCACACCCGGCAAGGTAGCCAGAGCAGACTCGTAATGGTCTCTGAACCACTGGGAGAGAAAATAATGTTTGTTGGCTTCGTAATTGTCGCCGTTGACTTCAAAGTTACTGGTCTGGGCTCCCCCGGTAATCTCAATTTCGCTTTTCTTTCCTTTTTGCTGCGAAAAAACATTGGTCACAGTTACTTTCCCGAACTGAAGCTGTGTTTTAATACCGAAGAGGGAAGTACTTCCGGTAATCAGTGTGCCCGAGAGCGGAAGACTTACGTTTCCTGCCTCGATCTTCTTGATGATATCATCCTCAAAACCGGTGAATTCCAGTTTCATCTGATTTTCATAATCGAAGGTCGCTTCGGTGTTATACGAGGTTGTCAGTTTCAGTTTTTCTCCGATTTTACCGATCACGTTCAGCTGAATCTTCTCGTTAAAGTCAAAGGTGGTCAGTCGGCGCTGCTTTTCCGGGATAGAAGGGTTATCTGTTTTCGAAATATTTACGCCAAATGTCAACTCCGCGCTTCCCTGTGGGCGGATATCTACCGTGTTCCCGCCGAAAATATCCTGAAATACTTGTCCCTTCACATGGAGTTTTGGATTGAATCCCTTCTTTCCGTTTTGGGAATTCAATTCATCCGCATGCGTCTTTTGCTTCCAGTATTCTTTCAGGTGCTGCTCTTTCTGCCAGTTCATGTACTCATCCACAGTCATGTAAGAAGGCGGACGGTAATCGATGGAACCCATTTTCTGTTCCACGATGTACATGTTGGAATCGGGATCAAAGGTGACGATGGTTTTTATATTGGATGGGTCATTCAGGAAGAGCGGACTCTCATCCCTGTACATTGGATCACTGTTGCTTTGATCTGTGAACGGGTACGGCAGGTCAATGGTTTTAACCGAGTCTGTATCCGAGGCCAAAACAAGCCGGTCAGGGTTAAATTCCGAAACGGACAGATGGCCGGGTTCAAGTGTAACGCTGGAGGCGAAAATCAAAGCGGCAAAGCCCGCCGCGAAGGGGGCTGTAACCGAATAGAGTTTTCCGCTTTTGTGGCCTGCCATAGGATCTACAAGAACTTAAGTGCTTCTTTGATCAGTTGTTCCGCCGGCCGGTCGGAAGGATCAGATTTAATAACTTTTTCAAGGGCCTTTTCACCAGCAGCCCGGGTAAATCCCAGCGCGGTCAAGGCACTTAACGCCTCCTCACGGGTTTTATTGTGAGCCGTAAGGAAATTTACCGGAGCACCGGTTTTGCCTACTTTATTCTTCAGATCCACAATGATTCTCTGAGCTGATTTTTCACCAATCCCTTTCACCGATTTAAAAAGAGAAACGTTACCTGCAGCGATTCCTCCGGCAATCTCCTCCGGTGACAAAGACGAAAGGATCATTCGGGCGGTTGCTGCTCCCACCCCGGAAACTGAAATAAGCATTCGGAACATATCCCGTTCTCCTGTATCGAAGAATCCGTAAAGAACATGCGCATCTTCCCTGACCGCCAGGTATGCATAAAGTTTACATTCTTTAGAAATGCCCAGTTTTGCCGATGTTGAAAGGGAAATATTCAAATGAAATGCCACTCCATTACAATCCACCACACAATGTGTAGGGGTTTTCTCCACCAATTTTCCCTGGAAATATTCGTACATATCAGCGGTGATGGGCTTGAGCGTCTATAACGGCAATGGTAACCATGTTCACAATTTCACGCACCGCACTTCCCAGCTGCAGAACATGCACCGGCTTTTTTAACCCGAGCAGAATGGGTCCGATGGCTTCCGCGCCTCCCATGGTTTGCATGAGTTTGTAAGCAATATTCCCCGAAGCAAGATTGGGGAATATCAGGGTATTTACTTTCTTATCTACCAGTTCCGAGAACGGAAAAACCTCCTTGAGCAGTTCGTTGTTCATGGCGATATTAGCCTGAATATCCCCGTCAACGATCATTCCAGGATAATCCCGGTGCAGAATGGCAACGGCTTCGCGCACTTTGTCGGGCACGGGTCCTTCGCTGGAACCGAAATTGGAATAAGAAAGCATGGCGATGCGGGGAACGATATTGAACCTGCGCACCGACTGGGCAGTGAGTACGGTAATATCCACAAGGTCCTGCACCGTAGGATCCACATTCATGGTAGTGTCAGCAAAAAAGAAGGGCCCTTGTTTGTTATTCAGTATGTACATACCCGCGCAGCGCCGCACACCATCCTGAACACCAATGCATTGCAGGGCAGGTCGGATCGGATCAGCATATTTCCGGGTAAGTCCTGAGATCATCGCATCCGCGTCACCGGTTTCAACCATCATGGCGCCGAAGTAGTTTCTTTCCCGCATGATCTGACGGGCTTCATAGAGTGTGAAACCTCTGCGTTTGCGCTTATTGAAGAATTGTTCTCCGAAGGAATTTCTTCGTTCTTCCTCCCCCGGATCTCTGGAATCAATTATAGGTACATCCTGAAGATCAAGGTGATTTTCCTCAATCATCTTCCGGATCTTGCTTACATCTCCCAGCAGAATGGGGCGCGCTATCCCTTCGTCCTTGACCTGCTGTGCTGCTTTAAGGATCTTGTAGTGATCCGCCTCAGTGAATACCACCCGTTTGGGATTCTGACGGGCCTTATTGGTGATGAAGCGGATCAGTTTGTTATCGAGGCCGAGTCTGTTTACCAATTCGTTCTTATAGGTCTCCCAGTCGGCGATGCCTGAGCGAGATACACCGGAATCAATTGCTGCTTTGGCCACCGCCGGAGCCACCGTGGCGATCAGCCGCGGGTCAATAGGTTTTGGAATGATATAATCCCGCCCGAAGACCAGATTTCTGGAATGATAGGCCGAGTTCACGCTTTCCGGTACGGGCTCCTTTGCCAGCTGGGCAATAGCATACACGGCAGCAAGCTTCATTTCCTCGTTGATACATGTGGCACGCACATCCAGCGCACCGCGAAAAATATAAGGGAACCCCAGCACATTGTTAACCTGGTTGGGATGATCCGAACGCCCGGTGGCAATGATCACATCTTCCCGCGAAGCAACGGCATCTTCATAAGGAATTTCCGGGTCAGGATTGGCCAGCGCGAACACGATAGCGTTCTTCGCCATGCTTTGGATCATTTTCTGGGTAACCACATTTCCCTTGGAAAGGCCAAGGAACACATCAGCACCTTTCATTGCTCCGGCGAGATCCGTAATCTTTTTATCAATTGTTCGTGCGAAGAATTTTTTATTCTGATCCAAATCGCTGCGGTCAGTGGTCAGAGGTCCTTTGCTGTCCAGCATCAGGATATTTTCCTTTTTCGCGCCGAGAGCCAGGTAGAGTTTCGCACATGAAATAGCGGAAGCGCCGGCGCCGTTCACTACAATCTTCACTTTACTCACATCCTTTCCGGATACCTCACAGGCGTTGAGTAAAGCGGCCGAAGAGATGATGGCTGTTCCGTGTTGATCGTCGTGCATCAGCGGAATAGTCAGTTCCTCCTTCAGGCGTCTTTCTATTTCAAAACATTCCGGGGCTTTGATGTCCTCCAGGTTGATTCCTCCGAATGTTGGCGCGATCGCCTTCACCGTCTGGATGAACACCTCAGGATCCAGTGCATCAATCTCAATATCGAACACGTCAATATCCGCGTAGATCTTGAAGAGCATTCCTTTTCCTTCCATCACCGGTTTGGAAGCCATTGGTCCTATATTGCCGAGTCCGAGCACTGCCGTTCCATTAGAAATCACTGCCACCAGGTTCCCTTTTGCTGTGTACTTATAAACGTCATCCGGATTCTTCTCGATTTCGAGACAGGGTTCAGCAACACCTGGCGAATAGGCCAATGTCAGGTCGCGCTGCGAGGAGTGGGGTTTGGTAGGAATCACTTCGATCTTACCCTTCCTGCCCTGGGAATGGTAGTCCAGGGCGTCCTGCTTTCTGAGTTTGGCCATCTTTTTAAGTTGAGAAAGAGGACAATAGCCCCCTCTCCTTTTTTAAGGTAAAGGCGAATATACTAAAAAAGAAGGGGTCCCCGTTTTCAATTTTAGGAGCTTCATTTTAAACACTTTAGCATTGTTTTTGGTCAACAATTTTCCTACTTTGCGTCACCTAAAATTATGGATCGGAACGTTAAAAAACTGGTGGTCTTCACCGGAGCCGGAGTGAGTGAGGAAAGCGGACTTAAAACCTTTCGCGACAGCGGGGGCTTGTGGGAGGAATACAATGTGATGGATGTGGCAACCCCGGAAGCCTGGGAGAAGAATCCGGCGCTTGTGCTTGAGTTTTACAATAAGCGCCGCAGGCAGATTCTTGAAGCGCGTCCGAACCGTGCGCACAATGTGATCGCGTCGCTCCAGGATCACTTTGATGTGCAGGTAATCACACAAAATATAGACAACCTGCATGAACGTGCCGGATCAAAACATGTACTTCATCTACATGGTGAGATCACCAAAAGCCGGAGTTCCGCGGATCCCAAATTGATTTACAGTTTGCGTAATGACGAGTTGAAGATGGGACAGCTATGCGAGAAAGGTTCACAGCTCCGTCCGCACATCGTATGGTTTGGAGAGATTGTTCCCAACATCGAAGAAGCGCAGCGATTATCGAGCCTGGCGGATATTTTTGTGATAGTAGGCACCTCGCTGAATGTATATCCCGCGGCCGGGCTTGTGGATTACGCTCCCTATGATGTTCCGAAATTTGTGGTAGATCCTAATCACACGCGTGCTGAACTTATTCCTAATCTGGAGATCATTCGTGCAAAGGCCGGGGAAGGAATGGAACAACTGCTGAAGGAACTCATGCAGCTGAAATAAAGCCCAATTCATCAGAGCCCGGAATATCCCGTTTTGTACTATCTTTAGTCTACTGAACGTCCCCGTTCAAATAAAAGTGCCATGCATCGGCGAATACTCTTTGCAGCATTCCCCTTTTTACTTTTCCCGCAATTCTTTTTTGCCGGAGATCCGCCGATCGCACAGGATATTACCCCGCTGTGTATCTCGCCGGAAGCGCAGGTAGACCTGGATATCGGAAACGTGCGTTCGCGGATCCTTAATGGAGGGGATATGTGGTGGGATCTGAGCAATGCAGGGTATGAGGTACCGAAAGGAACAGGAGATCATAGCCTCTTTGCCGGAACGTTGTGGTTTGGCGGCATTGATGCCAGCGGGCAGCTTCATACAGCATGCATGACCTACCGCCAGGGCGGAAACGACTTCTGGCCAGGACCGATGGACACTGTGAATGTGATTGCTTACGATTCACTTTGTGAAGCATACGATTATATCTGGAAAGTGAATCGATGGGAAGTGGAAGAGTTCATTGTGCGGCGGAATGAGTCTGGTTACATTATTCCTAACGACATCGCGTCCTGGCCAGGAAATGGCAGAACCTACCGGGGTGAACCCAACTACCTGGCGCCATTCACTGACGTAAACGGCGACGGTAAGTATTTCGCTGCAGATGGTGATTATCCGGGATTTGACCTTTCAGGAAACAATATCTGCAACAAGATACCTGGAGATCAGTGCTTATGGTGGATAATCAACGACAGAGGAAACAGTCACGAAGAAACCAACGGATTAAGCTTAGGAATCGAGATACATTGCATGGCGTACGCCTTTCAATCCTCTGGCGAAGAGCTGGCCAACGCAACTTTCTACCAATACAAACTGATAAATCGTTCTGCAGATGAGTTCAATAATTTCTGGTGGGGACAATACGCAGATGTGGACCTGGGTGATTATTCGGACGACTTCGTAGGTTGCGACGTGAAAAGAGGCTTAGGATATGCCTACAACGGTGACCCTGCTGACGGGAATGGAGGACCAGGGAGTTACGGTAATTACCCACCCGCCATTGGCGTAGACTTTCTTCAAGGTCCTCTGGCAGATGCTTTTGATGGCCTGGATAATGACCAGGACAGTATGTTAGACGAACCGGGTGAGCGATTTAAAATGAGCCGGTTTGTATACTATAACGGCGACTGGTCCTCCCAGGGAAATCCAAACAACGCGATCAACTTTTATACTTACCTGCAGGGAGTCTGGATGGATGGCGTACCTATCACCTACGGCGGCAATGGTTATAATGAGCCAGGTCCGGTTTGTCACTACATGTTCCCCGGAACCTCCGACCCCTACGGCTGGGGAACCGGCGGAGTTCCCATGCCATCCTGGACAGAAACTACTGTAGGCAACACACCATCAGATCGTCGCTTTCTAATGACTATGGGTCCAATGACGCTTGAGCCTGGCGAAGTCATGGAGTCTACGATTGGTGTGCCATGGGCTCAGGATTCTTCCGGGAATAATCTGACATCTGTCAATAAACTACAATTTGCGTCTGACATTGTGCAGGCAGCTTTTGACTCTTGCTTTATCTTCCCCTGCACTTCCCCACTGGCTCAGCTTAGTGAGCAGCATTTCGGGTTGACCTATATGTTTGCGGCATTTAGCAACGGTGATAGTTTCAGCTGGGATTTTGGAGATAACAGCGGGTCTGGCCAGAAATTTCCAACGCACATTTATACTGAAGAAGGGCGATATACCGTATGCCTTACTGTTACTAATTCCTGTGGAAGCAGTAGCACTTGTTTAGTAATTGATGTGGAAGAAGCAGGGCATCTATGCGGTCCCGAACTCACACGCATTGAAGGAAAAGGGAACAGCGGCTACGGAACTGATATCACCGAAAAAACGGAACAGGATATCCTATCCAGCAATGACCACCGTGTGCTCTTTCCAACCTACAAGGGTGCCAAAGGACCAGTGCGTGTAATAGTAAAGGACTTCGAACATCTTGTGAATGGAGATTATATTTTAAAATTTGATTCCGTTCATACAAGTTCCGGATGGAAAATGTATCGGCAGGGTAGTTTGGACACCGTGTTCTCTGATTCTGTGATTAGCATTAAAACCCGTCAAATGATCTCCCAATGGGGATTAGAAGTAACTGTGGACCATAAGCCTGAACCCGGTGATCCGGGAAGCGTGAACCTCGGCTTCGTTGAAGCAAACATGATCTTTACAGACCCTGGCAAAAAATGGCTGAAAGGACTGGCAGATAAAGATGGACAAAGCGACAGAAACTGGATTCGATCAGGTTTCCGGAATGACCAAACCAACAATGTATGTATGGCTCAATTCGATGATTACATCGGTTTGGATCCCGGAGAGATCTATGAAACGGTAATGGGCGGAATGTGGGCACCTTATCGACTCACCGGTTCATCCCAAGCTGTTTTTTCTCCCTTTTGCTATAGTGGAGGGCCCTGTTGGGACAAGATGTTCGCATCAATGGCGAATCTTAATAAGTTATCCAATGTTGACCTGGTGATAACCGCTGACAAAAGTAAGTGGACTCGTTGCTGCGTTCTGGAAACCTGCGATGATCCGATGGTGGTAGAGCCACATCCCACAAACACGCTGATGAACGCCCGGAAGTTGGATCTGCGCACTGCCCAAAGCGTGGATAAGAGCGGAAATACCGGCGATGGCTGGCCTACCAATGACCCGAGCGATGCTGATTTTATCAGTCCTACGGGCATGTCATGGTTCCCGGGGTATGCCATTGACCTTGAGACCGGAGAAAGACTCAACATTGCCTTTGGTGAAAATTCGTGGCTGGCCGGACATAACGGAAGAGATATGTTGTGGAATCCAACTGCGACCGAGATTCTTCAACCAGGCACAGTACCCGTTTTCGGGGGCATGCATTACATCTACATTTTTGGACATAATTCTGATGACACAAATTTTATTCCCCGTTACGACTATGGAAAAAAGATTCGTGTGCTCCTTAATGCCACAGCGCCTAACACTCCTGTCAACACCGTGAAGCGGAATGTTTTTCGCGACGCCATGTGGGTCAATATTCCTCTTCTTGAGCCCGGGCGATCCATTTTTGAAACAGATGTACGTATCCGGCTACGTGTTATGAAACCCTTTATGGCTTACCCCACCACTGCAAATCCTCAAAACCGGAATTACCCGATGTACTCATTCACCATTAATAGTGATGCTTATCAGGATTGCTATGACTATACCGGTCCAACGATACTCTACCCTAATCCCTTTAGCGATGAGGCCCTGCTTGAATTTGAAAACAATGAAAGTCATCCGGCTCATCTGAAAATCTATGACGTAAAGGGACGGCTGGTGCGCATATACAAAAGTATCAGAAACGATCGCATTGTAATCCGCCGTGAGTCACTGGCAGACGGAGTATACTTCTATGAACTGCATATTTCGGGTGAGAAACCTCAAACCGGAAAATTCATTCTCACAGATTGATTCACTATCACTTGCTGAGAAACCCTCCCACCACCTCCTCCGCTTCCCTAAAAGCAGCGGAGAGATCGGAATTATTAAGTATGAAGTCGAATTGCGGAGCGGTTTCCAGCTCCATCCGCGCCTTGCCCAGGCGCCTTGCAATGCTTTCCTCCGTTTCAGTTTCGCGTTTGCGCAATCGCTCTTCCAGGGCATCAATGGAAGGTGGCATTACGAACACGGCGAGCGCCTTTTTACCGTATTGCTTCTTGAGATTCAAACCGCCTTTTACATCCACATCGAAGATGACATGCCTGCCCAGCCGCCATATCCGTTCTACCTCTTTCTTCAGCGTTCCATAGAAATTATCTCTGTAAACTTCTTCCCACTCCACAAATTCTTCACTGGCAATCCGCTTTTTGAAATCCGCTATCGATAAAAAGTAATAATCCACTCCTTCTGTCTCATCCGGTCGCTTTCCGCGGCTGGTGGCCGAAACGGAGAATTCCAGCTTTTCAGGGAATAGATGCAGCAAGTGATGAACAATAGTGGTTTTACCTGCGCCGCTCGGTGCGGAAAATATGATCAGCTTCCCGTTCAAAGGATATTATTGATCTGTTCTTTGATCTTTTCCAGTTCATCCTTCATGAGTACCACGAGCTTCTGAATGAGGGCATCATTTGCTTTTGAACCAATGGTATTGATCTCCCGGCCCAGCTCCTGTGATATAAAACCCAGCTTACGTCCGTTCCCCTTCTCCCGCATAGTGGAGGTAAAATAGTCGCAGTGGGTTTTTAATCTCACCTTCTCTTCGGTAATATCCAGCTTCTCCATGTAGTAGATCAGCTCCGCTTCAAACCGGTTCGTATCAAACTGACCCTTTAACTCTGCCACCGACTGCCTCAACCTGTCCTTTATCCTGACCACTCGCATTTCATCCATTTTCTCAATTTCCTTCAGATTTTTCCGGATAAGATCAATACGGCGCTCCAGTTCCTTTTGCAGGGATTTCCCTTCATCGGTTCTGAATTTGCTTAACCCCTCCAGCGCCTTAACCAGTCCCGCCTTCACCTGCTTCCATTCTTTGTCTTCCAGCTCCGCCTTTTCCGTCTTCAATACTTCGGGCAAGCGCAGAACATGAGCTAAAAGATCACCTTCCGGTGCTTTGAGTTCCCTGGCCAGTGATTTTAATCCAGTATAATATGTTTTCACCAGCTTCCGGTCTATCCCCGGCAGCCCTGCTTCCGGACCCTGCTCCACGTAAACTGAAACATCTATTTTACCTCTTTCCAGAGCTCCGCTTACCAGGGTGCGAATTTCGTTTTCATAGGGCCGAACCAGGCCGGAGAGGCGCAGGTTCAGGTCCAACTGTTTTGAATTGAGGGACCGGACTTCAATATTCACCTGTTTACCCTTCAAATTCACGGTGGCTTTCCCAAAGCCCGTCATGGATTGCATCATAAACAAATGTAAGGAATGCTCTGTTACAATTACTTGTGAAGAAAATACCGGATGAGATCCGCCGAGCTGACGATACCCACCGGTTTGCCATTATCTACCACCACCACAGCATGCACTTCGTTTCCGGCAAGGATCTCCCCTGCCAGCCGAATGCTTGCCGTGGAGGCAATGCTCACCGGATGAGCCGACATCACGTCTTTCACCAGTTTATTCTGGTAAGGTGCCGCGTCGTCATTCAGTCCGGCTCCTTCTGCAGCATACATAAAATCGTGCAAGCTCACCATTCCCACCAGCAATCCGTTTTCCACCACCGGTATATGGTGATGAAATCTTATTTTCTCGAAAATATGCTTAGCGTCTACCAGTTTCTGGCCCGGGCTGAGCGTTACGAGGTGGCCGGACATGATCGTTGATACTGCTTTTTCCATTGCTTTAGGATTGTTTCCAAAGGTAAAGATGGGATTTTTCCGGGATTCTGATGAATGTCACTTCTCCGGAAGGATAATCTTATCTTTATCATTTTCCGGGCCTATCGTCAAAGCTAATTTCAGGAAAAACATCTGCCATGAAAACGAGAACACTTATTGATCTGCTGAGTCTTTCCGGAAACCTGTATATGATTGCACGTGACGAGGAACTAATGAAGCACCTGAAAGAATGGTCTGCCGAAGCAAAAAAGAAGGCGAATGCGGTTTGGGACAACCTTGGAGAAGATACCGGGGAGGATGCCGAGTTGCTGGAACAGCTGCTGACCAGGGTGAAGAAAGCCAAACTTGAGTTTGACAGAAAAGTAGAGGAAACAGCCGAAAAAGTGTATCACCGGATGAAGCTTGCACATGAGAATGATATCGAAAAGTTGGAGCAGAAAATGGAAGCCCTCCAGCGTGAACTGGCGCTGACAGAAGCCCGTTTAATTCAGCTAGAAACGGCCAAACAGCACTGATGGGAATCCTGAGTTACTTCGACAAGAAGTATATTTTTCTGAAGCGGTACAACCAGATCATCCGGGTGATGATGAAGTATGGTTTTGACGATTTTGTATCGTACCTGGAGGAAAAAAAGCGCTTTCGCTTTCTTAAAAAGCTGATCCCAAAAACAACGATCGAACGTGCGACACATCTGACCAAGTGGGAGAAGATGCGACTGGTTTGTGAAGAACTGGGACCCACCTTTGTAAAATTCGGACAGATCCTCAGCAACCGGCCCGACCTTCTTCCGGAGAAACTGATTTACGAACTGGAGAAACTGCAGGACAAAGTTCCGCCGCTTCCCGGAAAAGTTGCACTCCAGGTTATCGAAACCGAACTGAAAAAACCAGTGTCGGAATTGTTTGCATCCATTGAGGAGGAAGCTTTCGCTTCAGCCTCCATGGCGCAGGTGCATCATGCCACACTGAAAACGGGCGAAAAAGTGGTCCTTAAGGTGCAACGACCCGGCATTAAAGAAATGATCGAATCCGATATCAAGGTAATGTATTACGTGGCCGGGATATTCAGCCGTCGCATTCCTTCCCTGAAATCCTTTGATCCGCCAGGTTTGGTCAAAAATTTTGAAGAAAGCATAACCCGGGAGCTGGATTTTATTTACGAATCCATCAATATTCAGCGCTTCCATCACCAGTTTCATAATGATAAGAGTGACGAAGGGGAGATTTATGCACCGGAAGTACATCCTGAATTTACTACGGAACGTGTACTGACTATGGAGTTCATTGACGGAACCAAAATCTCCAAACTGGAACGGTTAAAAAAAGAGGGATACGATCCAACGGTGCTGGCACGCAGACTGGCGGTTTCTTTTTTCAAGCAGATTTTCGAATACGGCTTTTTCCATGCCGATCCGCACCCGGGGAACCTTCTTGCTATACCTGTTAACCGCATCTGCTATCTTGATTTCGGCATGATGGGCAATATCATGCGGAAGGATATTGAACAACTGGGGTACCTTTTTATTGCAGTAAAGCAGAAGGATGTGCGTAAGATCATCCGCGCTCTGCAATCCTTATCCGATAATCCGGTAATCCGTAATTTCCGCGACCTTGAAAGTGATCTGAATGAATTTGTACAGAATCATCATTTCCGCAGTGTTCATTCCAATGAAATGAGCCACATCCTGATGTCGCTTAAGGATATCATCATCCGTCATGGTCTGCGTGTACCCTCCCACTTTTTCCTTCTAGGGAGATCCATGGTAACCATCGAAGGAGTAATCCATAAACTGGATCCGGACCTGGATCTCATTGACCTCGCCCGACCTTACCTGATTAAAACCGTGGCCAAACAATACAACCCGTTCAAATTTGCCAAGCGGGTATTCAACTCCGTATATGAAATGGGAATGTATATGGAGGACTTCCCGCGCGATCTGAAGAATGCCATCCGTAAGATCAATACCGGGGAGATCAAAGTCGACCTCCGGCACAAGGGCATTGACCCGCTGGTGCATACCATTAACCGCGTTACCCGCCAAATCATTACCTCCATCATCGGTGCGGCACTCATCATCGGCGGAACCCTTATGCTTATTTATAAGGTGCCTCCACTGTGGGATGATACTTCCTTTCCCGGGATATGCAGTTTTGTTATCGCCGCTATCCTGGTAGTCGGGATGCTCCGCGACCTGCGCAAAGGGGATCACGACGAGTGGCCCGGCTGGGATGAATAGCTGATATTACTCAAAACGTACCTGCCTCATTATCAGAGGCTCCTGCCTACCCCCGGTTCCTCTTCTACCTAATTATAAGTATTTAATTACTTTTATTACAAAACTAAGATTATCTTTGTGCGGTAATCAATCACGAATTAAAAACAACAGGAATGGAAACAACCACAGAGAATATTATCAATGTAACATTGATAGAGCCCCGATTAAAGCACCCGACTATTTTTGCCGGTTTTGACAAACTGGCGGAAGGAGAGAATTTCGTGATCCATAATGACCATGATCCAAAACCGCTCTACTATCAGCTTCTCGGCGAGCGGGGTGATATATTCACCTGGGAATACCTCGAACAAGGTCCGCAGTGGTGGAAAGTAAGGATCAGTAAGAAAGTGAGAGGAGAGGGAAAAGAAACGCTGGGCGAAATCGCTGCCAAAGATCTGCACAAGGCAAAAATCTTTAAGAAATACGGCCTTGATTTCTGCTGCGGCGGAAAGAAAACAGTAAAAGAAGCCTGCCTTGAAAAGGGTCTGGATGTCACCAAGGTTGAACAGGAGCTGCAGCAGGCGGAAGAGGTCAGGGAAAGTCGTCCGCTCCCTTATAACGAATGGGATCCTGGCTTTTTAGCCGACTATATTGTGAATACCCACCACGGTTATATTAACAAAAATCTTCCTGATATCCGGATGTATGCGAACAAGGTAATGCGCGTGCACGGCGACCAGCATCCGGAGTTACACAAGGTATATGAACTCGTAGAATCCGCCGCTAACGAAATCCTTCCACATATGCATAAGGAAGAACAGATCCTTTTCCCGTACATACGGCAACTCGCCATTATTAAAAAGAATTCAGAACCCTTCGAAGGCAGTCCGTTCGGAACTGTGGAGAATCCAATCCATATGATGGAACATGAGCACGATACACTTGGCAACATTCTGAAAGAACTCAATGCCTGTACGGGAGGTTATACGCTGCCGCCCGATGCCTGCGCCAGTTACAGTATGCTTTACCGCATGCTGGACGAATTCGAAAACGATCTGCACTTACATATCCATCTCGAGAATAACATACTTTTTCCAAAAGCAATAGAAATGGAGAAGTCGCTGAGAAATTAATATTCTGAAGAGAGGATTGAGATGCCAATGCCATACATTGCTTCAGTTTTTCTTCATATCCTCTTTGCTGCTTTCTGGATGGGCGGTATGCTGTTCCTGCCTCTGGTATTTTTGCCGGGAATAAAAAACGAAAGCAACCGTGTTGCGCTGCTTTATAAGACCGGAATCCGTTTTCGTTTGTATGGATGGGTTGCACTGGCAGGGCTGCTTATCACGGGACTCCTGAATATGTATTTACGCGGTATACCATTCAGTCTGGAATTCCTAACGGAGAGTGGCTACGGGCGGCTACTTGCGTTCAAACTGATACTCTTTTCCATCCTGCTGATGATAGCATTTATTCACGACTTTTACATTGGTGAAAAAGCTATAGAACTAATAAAGGCAGATCAAAAAAATAAGCTTACGCTGGTTGCCCGATGGTCTGGCCGCATCAATTTGCTGTTATCTGTCCTTATCGCATTTCTGGGGGTAGCGATCTCACGAGGAGGATGGATATAACATGGCTGATTTGCTCTCCATACAGAAAGCGCCAATGTACAGCGGTATAACCGGGAGGCATCCATTCCGGAATGGTTAACCCGAATTAAAAACTACGATCATGATCACTATCAATGCCGACACAAAGATTGCAGCAGTTATTAAAGCACATCCGGGTGCATTGGAAGCGATTATCAGCCTGTCACCAAAATTCAACAAACTGAGGAATCCTGTGTTGCGCAAATTAATGGCCTCACGCACCTCACTTTTTACTGCCAGTAAAGTTGGGGGCTGTTCCGTAAATGATTTCTTTCTGAAACTGGAACCGCTGGGCTTTACGATTGACCGGACCACTGCCCCCTCAGAGGACCACTTCACAGCTGAAAAGCCCGGCTTTATGAATAACATTCAGCAACTATCTGTTGAAACACTGGATGTTCGGCCGGTAATAGCCGAAGGGAAAGATCCGTTCAGTAGTATTATGCAGAAGATAAATGAACTCCCGGCGGATTCGGTTCTGCTGCTGATCAACACATTTGCACCGGTACCTCTTTTGAATATCCTCAGCAAACAAGGTTTTGAATATTTTGTGGAACACAAGAACGACGATCTTGTGCACACCTACTTCTTTCGTAAAGGAGGCACCGGAAATGCAACACTGCCACAGGTGGGTGATGCCACCGGCTGGGACGAGGTTTACCAACGTTTCCGCGATAAGCTGGTCAACATAGATGTACGCCACCTGGAAATGCCTCAGCCAATGCACATGATACTGGAGGCACTCGAACAACTGCCTAAAGACCAGGCACTGTTTGTTCAGCATAAACGTATCCCCGTATTTCTTCTTCCCGAGCTGGAAGAACGAAAGATGGAGTACCGTATCAAAGAAATCAGTGACGGAAATGTTCATCTTTTGATTTTTCATTCCGAATGTTAGGTGCCCCCGTTGATACTTCCACCATCAGGACCACCTCGCACAAAGTGGTACTGCCCTTCTATATTTACGCTGCTCTCTCCTACCTGGTGGCCACGATTTTCCTTTTTATTTCCGCCGAAGCGTTTATGACGCATTATTTTCATCCTCAACTCCTCTCACTTACGCACATGATGACACTGGGCTGGGGAACCATGATTATTATCGGCGCCAGTCATCAGATGATACCGGTTATCAGTGAGGGAAAACTATACAGCGAATGGCTGGCCTATTTCACCTTTGGTCTGGCGGCCCTTGGAATTCCACTGCTACTGTACGGCTTTTATAATTTTGACATGGGATTTTCTGCCCGGCGTGGGGGCGAACTGATTGTACTCGCTCTAACGACCTATCTCATCAACATCGGCGGAAGTATCTCGGGAGGCCGGAGTAAAAACGTGCATACCCTGTTTGTTTTTACTTCCGCGGCCTGGCTCTTATTTACTGCCGTACTGGGTCTGCTGCTTGTTTACAATTTCACAGGAGTGGTTCTCCCGTCAGATTCGCTGCATTACCTTCCCCTGCATGCCCATGTCGGCATCATCGGCTGGTTTCTCCTGCTGGTAATTGGAGTAGCCTCACGGCTGATTCCAATGTTCCTCATTTCCAAATACACTAATACGAAACTTCTTGGGCTTATCTGCATTCTAATCAACGCTGCGCTGCTTCATTATCTGGCAGTCTTTTTTCTTCAGGCGAATGCATCCTGGCTATTCATTCCACTCACGATGATTCTGCTTGCGGTTCTGTTATTTGCATTTTACTGTTATGAATCGTACCGTAAACGCATCCGTCGCATGGTAGACGATCAGATGAAAATCTCTCTGCTTTCCGTTGGAATGATCCTGATTCCTGTGCTGTTTCTGTTTGCAATTCTGATTCCGATATTGACTGCTTCAGGAGATCATATTACGCTGGTCCTGACGTACGGTTTTGTGATCTTTTTTGGATGGATTACGGCACTGATATTTGGAATGACATTTAAGACCCTGCCGTTTATCGTGTGGAACAAGGTTTACCACCACCGCTCTGCCCGCGGAAAGACCCCCGGTCCGAAGGAGCTTTTCAGCCCGGTCGTGTTTAAGATCATGAGTCTGGCCTATCTTTCCGGTTTTATTATTTTCGCATCCGGGATATTGTTTACTTCTGTTGTGACGCTAAAAGTTGGTGCCTTGTTGCTGATCCTCACCGGGGTAATGTATAATCTGAATGTATTTAAAGTTATTACTCATAAAGCCGTAACTAAATGAACGTAAAAACAAATAATACTATTCAGTGTACGGTTGCGCTGGCGGGATTGTCTACGGTATTGGATCCGGAGATTGGGCTGAACGTGGTAGATCTGGGGTTGATTTATGAAATAAATTTTGATGAGCCGGGAAAAAAAGTAACATGCCTGATGACACTCACTGCAGAATTTTGCCCAATGGGAGATTCCATTACGACCGGAGTTAGGGAGTCATTGCAGACTTCATTCACAGGTTATTCAGCAGAAGTGGTTCTTACATTTGATCCGCCCTGGAATTTTGAACGGATCTCGGAAGAGGGCAAAGCGTTTTTAAAACGATAATCATGCTGAGCCTGACATGTAAAGCGTCGATCAAAGCAGTCATTTATCTTGGCTCAAAATCCGACTCAAATATGAAGTCCGGCATCCGGGAGATTGCCGAATATATCAATGAAAATGAACATACTGTTGGGAAACTTCTGCAAAAACTTGTGAAGGCTAAAATTATCAATAGTGTCAAAGGCCCTAACGGCGGATTCTATATGACAGGCAGGCAATATAGACAGCCTATTATTAATATTGTTCATGCCATAGACGGGAAGGATGTGTTCAGTAAATGCGGCCTGGGATTAACAAAATGCAGTGAAACACATCCCTGTCCGTTTCATAATGATTTCAAACCAATTCGTGAACTGTTCAGGACAATGTGCTCCGATAAAAACGTGAATGATCTCTGCAGCGACGTGAACAGCGGGCTGGCCCATCTGATCGGCTAAGACCGGTGATGCCCGATAAAGTACTTTTTACTTTACAGCCTTTTTCTTCTTTTTCTCCTGCTTTTTAAAATATCTTTTCAGTGGAAAAGTGTGTTTTAGCGCCTCCAGATCTTCATTGAGCAGAATAGTCCCCTTGTTCAACTCCTTCATACTCTGGTTGAGATGATGAACAAAGGCTGTATCGTTAAGCAGCACGCCAATACTTCCCTCTCCCTTTTTCAATTTACCGGAAATGTCCGAAATATCACCGCTGAGCACAGCGAGGGAATCCGACAATTTCTCAAATTTCAACACGGTTTGTTTCACGCTGCCGTAAAGCGCCGTATCCGTTACCAGTGCCCCCAGCGAGCCTTTGCCATTTTTTATGCCGGCCACAAGGCTATGCAGGTCTCCTGTGATCTGCAAGGTATGATCCGAAGTCTTGCGGATTTGCACAATAGACGCTTTTATATTTTCCGCCACTTCTTCATCCGTGAGCAGCGACCATATGGTATTTCTGCTTCGGAAACGCTCCGTAATATCCTTCAGGTTAGCAGTAATGTCCTTCATATTATCATTCGTAACGCTTAGCGTACGTATCATCTGCTCTATTTCGATGGGAGCCACAGTAGCCAGCACATCCTCCGGTTCCACCATAGGCGATGGGCCGGAGGAAGGAGTTATGTTCACCAGTTTATTTCCCATCAGTCCGTCGGTACTTACCGCCGCCTTGCAATTCTTCCGGATATATTTCTGAACACTTTCCTCAATCATCATGGTCACCCGTACATTTGAATCGTTCACAATCATGACCTCCGAAACAGTGCCTACGTCTATACCGGCGTAGCGCACATTATTGCCCTCCATCAGGCCGCTTACGGTACTAAAATTTGCATACAGATTAAAGGTTGATCCAAACAAATTCTGTTTAGTTCCCACCAGATAGAGTGCGGCAATCAGTAAGGCTGTTCCAGCCAACACAAAAATGCCAAGCCGTAAATTTCTGGTTCCTTCTTTTTTCATGTCAGCTTAAAGTAAGGTTTCACTGCAGGGTCTGAGGAGTGTCGCAGTTCATTGAGCGTTCCCTCCTCGTGATTTCTTCCGTCAATCAGCATCACTACACGGTTGGAAGTGATCTCCACGCAGTTGAGGTCGTGCGAAATAATCACCGAAGAAGTTTTGTATTTCTTCTGAATCTCCACCATCAGGTTTGAAATTTCACGACCGGTGATTGGATCCAGACCCGTGGTAGGTTCATCGTACAGAATAATTTCGGGTTTCAGAATAAGAGTACGTGCGAGTGCGATGCGCTTTCGCATACCGCCCGATAATTCCGCAGGCATTAAATCCACTGTTTCCGCGAGGCCAACGTTGGAGAGCGCTTCCATCACCAGCGCATTCACTTCTTCCTTTTTCATTTGTATCCAGTGCCTCCTCAGAGGAAACTCCAGGTTCTCCCGTACCGTCATGGAATCATAAAGGGCATTACTCTGGAAGAGGAACCCGACTCTGGCGCGTAATTTATCCAGTTCATCCCTGTCCAGCTCCGTCACCTCCTGTCCAAACACCTTCATGGAACCGGCGTCCTGTTGCATCAACCCAATGACAATTTTAATAAATACCGACTTGCCCGAGCCGGATTTTCCCAGCACCACCACATTTTCGCCCCGATGAAGCTGCAGGTCGAAATCGCGCAACACATGATTGCTTCCGAACGATTTCCGGATCCCCTTGCTTTCGATAACCAGTTCGCCGATCTCCATTACTCAATTAAGCCCAAGAATATCCGTGATCTGAACGGCCACCAGATCTATCAGGAATACCAGAAGGGAAGCGATCACAACAGCAGAATTTGCGGACCGCCCCACCCCTTCCGTTCCTTTACTTGAAAAATACCCTTTATAACATCCCACCATACCAATGGCATATCCAAAAAAGAAAGTTTTAATAAAAGCAGGAATAAGATCCGAATAATTCATCACTTCAAACACCTGATTCCAGAAAAGTTCCCAGCTCACAACTCCGCGAATATTCGCGCCGAGGTAACTGCCGTAGAGCGATACACCATCGGCAAGAATGGATAGAATGGGGAGCATCAGTGAAGTAGCCAGCACCCGTGTAACCACCAGGTACCTGTAAGGATTGGTACCGGAAACATCCATTGCGTCAATTTGCTCTGTTACGCGCATGGATCCGAGTTCCGCACCGATGCCGGAACCTACTTTTCCAGCGCAGATCAGTGCAGTAATTACGGGCGCAATTTCCCGTACCAGTGAGAGCGATACCATTTTGGGAAGCCAAGCCTCAGCACCGAATTCCACCAGTGTGGGCCGTGATTGGATGGTGATTACCAGCCCCATGATAAACGCGGTGATGGCAACCAGAGGTAAGGAACGATAGCCAACGTAGTACGACTGCCGCAGGAACTCGGAAAACTCGAACCCCGGCCGGAACAACTCCCTGAAAAAACGCGCAGCGAAAGCAGCCATCCGGCCTGTATCGTCCAATGTTTCTCTCAGGGGTGCGAGGGGTCCCGATGCCATTCTCCAAAGATAGCTAATCACAAAGGAAAGGTCCTGTGAGTGGTGTCAGCACAGATACTGACCCCGGTCAGTTAATGAACCGCAGGAGCAAACCCGAATGAACTTATTTCTTTATGATTCTGCCGAGGTCAATAGGACGGATGATACTTTCTTCCAAAGAGAGAATGGTGTCTGTACGTTCGATTCCTTCGATGACCTGTATTTCGTCATTCAGTACTCAGGCTGGTTTCCGCACACTCACCAGGTAGACGCCGGTAAAAATACAGAGAGCAGAAAGTACCTTGCCGAGATCAAGGTGATCCTTTCCCAGGCCAACTGCGATGATGGCCGTTAGAACAGGCTGAAGATAGATATACGCGCTTACGACAGATGGGCTAAGGGCCTTCAGTGCGAAGGTATTGAGCAGGTATGCAATAAAAGTAGTACCGATAATGATAAAAGCCAGGGCGCCCCATGCCCACCGCGAGAAAGCGCTATAATCCACCGCCGTGTCTGCAACCCCGAACGGCAGCACCAGAATGGCTCCGAAGAGGAAGACCCACTTCAGAATGGTTACAGTATGATACTTCTGCATCAGGGGCTTTACCAGCACGAGATACAATCCCCAGGATGTGGCGTTAAGTAAAACAAAAAAGTCGCCCAGTGGATCCGCAACACCCTTTGTATCACCGCTTCCGGAGTACATCAGTGCAGCCGCTCCGAGAAATCCCAACAACACCCCCGCGGCTTTCACCATTGTAATGCGCTCCCGGATAATGAGTGCCGCCAGAATCAGTACAAGAATAGGGGTAGTAATCATCATAATGGCCGCATGAATGGGGCTGGTCAGATCCAATCCTTTAAGGAATAGCATCTGGTTGATGCACACTCCGAAAACGGCAAGCATCAGGAGCCGGGGCAGATCTTTGCGATCCGTCTTTTCACGTACAAACAAGGTACCGGCGAACCAAAAAAGTAAACTTGCGCCGGCAGCCCGTAAAACCACCAATCCTGCCGGTTCCATCCAGTCCGCTGTAAAGTCTTTAGCTACAACAAAACTGATGGCGTAGATCACCTGTGCAACCAGCAGCGCCGTATGAGCATAAATGGTATTCACCCTGTTTTCGGTTTTTTTTGAACCGGGCACAAAGATACACTGTCGAATCCTTACTTTTGATGTTATGAAATTCGACACCAAAGCCATTCATGCCGGACAGGAACCCGATCCCAGTACCGGCGCGATCATGACACCCATTTACCAGACCTCAACATACGTACAGGAGGCTCCCGGGAAACACAAAGGGTACGCCTACGCCCGCGGGAAAAATCCAACACGCATGGCACTGGAGAAGTGCATCGCCGCGTTGGAGAACGCCCGTCACGGACTTTGCTTTTCAAGCGGAATGGGAGCCAGCGACGCCGTTATCAAAATGCTCAGACCCGGTGATGAAGTTATCGCCACGGATGATCTCTACGGAGGCTCTTACCGGATGTTTGAAAAGATCTTCTCTCCCTACGGTATCAAATTTATTTATGTGGACATGGGGGATGCGGCGAACATCCGGCGTGCGATAACGGATAAGACCAGGCTTCTGTGGGTGGAAACACCTACTAATCCGCTCATGAAGATCATTGATATTTCGGCCTGCGCTGTTATTGCAAAGGAGCGAAAACTGATATTGGTGGTGGATAACACATTTGCCTCGCCCTATCTGCAGAATCCGCTGGATCTGGGCGCAGACATTGTAATGCATTCCGCCACAAAATATCTCGGCGGACACAGCGATGTGGTGATGGGTGCCCTTTGTACCAACAACGACAACCTGCTCGAGCAGCTTGCCTTTGCACTCAATGCCAGCGGTGCGAATCCCGGCCCCATGGATTCCTTCCTGGTCCTGCGCGGAATAAAAACCCTGCATGTACGTATGGACC
This sequence comes from Bacteroidia bacterium, assembly GCA_020852255.1. Lineage (NCBI taxonomy): Bacteria > Pseudomonadati > Bacteroidota > Bacteroidia > Bacteroidia bacterium. The sequence goes on from JADZBD010000002.1 coordinate 506,213, forward strand.
GACATTGTTCCAACGGCAAAGCCGTTGCAGAATTTCTGAAAGGACATCCCAAAGCGGAAAAGGTCTACTGGCCCGGTTTTGCCGACTTTCCTAATCATGCGGTTGCAAAAAAACAGATGCGCGGTTTCGGGGGAATGATCTCCTTTGTGTTGAAGGGTGCTGACGCCGAGGCAACAGGAAAAATGATGCAGCGAACGAAGGTATTTTCCCTTGCCGAATCCCTGGGCGGTGTGGAATCGCTTATTAATCATCCGGCCAGCATGACCCATGCCAGCATCCCAAGAGAAGAAAGGCAAAGGGTGGGTGTGGTAGATAATCTTATTCGATTGAGTGTGGGAATTGAGGATGTTCAGGATCTTTTAGACGATCTGAAACAGGCCCTCAGCTGATTTTTTGCCGTTTATCCCAATTTGTTGCAATTCGCTCGCGGAATTAATAGGTTTACCCCGTTGAATCACTATTATATCACCGGAACCTCCCGCGGCATTGGCAAATCCATGGCCGAATACCTCTTACGCGACCATACCAATCATGTGGTCGGGCTCTCGCGGACCAATACCCTGTCACACCCAAATTTCTCCTGGCATAAACTGGATCTGAGTGATCCGGCAGCGGTTAAGGCCTTCCGGTTTTCCTACCATCCCGGAGCAGGAAAGATCTGGCTGATCAATAATGCGGGTACAATCGGTCAGATTAAACCGGCCGGCAAACTGAATCCCGATCAGCTCATCGCCTGCTTTCACGTGAACCTGGTGAGTCCGGCCGTTCTGATCAACAGTTTTATTGAAGCATTCCGTGAAGAGAACTGCGACCGTATGATCGTCAATGTGAGCAGCGGGGCGGGCAAAAATCCAATTGACGGATGGAGTTCTTACTGTGCGTCGAAAAGCGGACTGGATATGTTCAGCCGTGTCGTGGATAAAGAGCAGAAAATCTCCCGGCAAACAGGCATCCGCATTTTCTCCATTGCACCAGGAATAGTAGACACCCAGATGCAGACAGAAATTCGTTCGGCCTCGCCTTCTGATTTCAGCAGGCTCGAAGATTTTCAGAAGTACAAGAATGACAACGTGTTAGGGGATCCGCGCTTGACAGCGGAGAAATACTTTAGTATCTTAGCGAAAATAGGATCCCCGGAAGAAATTGTTTTTTCAGTAAAGGACCATTAATTCTAATAAAATCCAGTGATGAAAACAGTATTGTACTCAATGCTCCTGGCCTGTTCGGTTCCTGCTATGGCCCAGCAGGTTGTTCCATGCCATACGATGGAGCACATGGAAGAATTGTTCCTTCAGGATCCGTTAAAGCGAGCTGTCTTTAATGAAGAAGAGAAAAAATTCGAGGAGATCCTCCGGAACAATCCTGAATTGCAAACACAGGGTGGGCCCCGGATCATTCCGGTAGTATTCCATATCATCCATGTTGGCGGAACGGAAAACATCAGCAAGGCGCAGGTACTGGATCAGATGCGCATACTGAATGAGGATTTCCGCAGACTAAATCCGGACACCGTAAATACGCCCGGCCCCTTTAAACCTCTGGCCGGCGATGCCAATATCGAATTTCGCCTGGCACAAAAAGATCCCAGTGGGAATTGTACGGATGGTATTGTACGCAAATATTCGCCTTTGAGCGTGAATGCGCGCGACAATGTGAAGGCGGTGAGTTACTGGCCTGCCACAAAATATTTCAATATCTGGGTGGTTAAATCCATTGATGCCAATGGTAATCCGGGTACGATTCTCGGTTATGCTCAATTCCCAAACTTGCTGCCGATCAGCCCTGGAACGGATGGTGTGGTACTCCGTCATGATGTAGTGGGAGACATAGGCACAGCAGCAACGGGGCCGTTCGCCAATTATAACGGCCGCACGCTTTGTCATGAAGCCGGTCACTGGCTTAACCTGCGCCATATTTGGGGTGATGCCGTATGCGGAAACGACCAGGTGAGTGATACACCTACGCACCTGGGAGCGAATTCAGGTTGTCCGACTTTCCCTTACAACGTAGGCAGCCAGTGCAATCCGGGCCCCAATGGTGAGATGTATGTGAATTACATGGACTACACTGATGGTAATTGTCAGAATATGTTTTCGGTTGGACAGTGTACTCGTATGAACACCACGTTGAGCGGTGCAAGAGCCAACATCTGGAGTGCTTCAAATCTTACGGCAACCGGAACAGACGGATCGCCCGCTGTGCTCTGCGCCCCGGTAGCCCAAATTTCCCCCTTTGTTCCTGCCCTGATATGTGCCGGCGATTCCGTTCTTTTCAAGGATATGTCGTATAACGGGACCGTAAGTAACCGCAACTGGTCCTTCCAGGGCGGCTCCCCGTCCTCCTCCACTGATTCTACTGAATATGTCACCTATTCCACTCCCGGGATTTATTCCGTAACACTCACTGTGAGCAACACCGCGGGAACCAACACAGCTACAAAAACAGGTTGGATCGTTGTCAGTGCCGGCACCGCTCAGTATAGTACATGGAATTATTATGAAGGATTTGACGCTTCCCAGCTTCCGTCAGACTGGGCCGTATACAACCTGGGAGGAGATGCAGTAACCTGGACGATCACAAATACCGCCAGCTGGTTTGGCGGAAGCTCCGTCCGGTATGTGAATAGTTCCGGACTCACGGGCCAGGTGGATGAGCTCATTTCACCTTCCGTAAATATGACTTCCATTAATTCTCCGAAACTCTATTACTATGTGTCCTATGCCCAGCGCGATGCCAATTCGGATGACAAACTTCGTATTCTGGTGTCTATTGATTGCGGAGAAATGTGGACCCAGCGAAGTTCAAAATCCGGATCCATTTTAAAGACCGTTAATCCGCAAACCGCTTCATTCATTCCCACGCAGGCCAGCCAGTGGAGACTGGAAACAGTAAGTTTGGCCGCTTATCAGAGCGCTGCAAAACTGAAGGTGAAATTTGAATTTACTTCCGATGGCGGAAATAATATTTACGTGGATCACATTAATATGACCGGCACACTAGGTATGGAAAACACGGGGGCCGATCCTTTCGGGATGAACGTATTTCCCAACCCGGTGGAAGGATTTTCTCAGCTCCTATTCACTACGGACGGTCCGGAAACGATCCGTATATCATTAAACGATGTGATGGGGAGGGAAGTGAAGGAAATATTAAAAGGGGAATTCAGTGGAGAAACCCAGCTGGCTTTCCATTCCGGAGATCTGGCTCCCGGCATTTATCTGCTGACCCTGGAGCATAACGGTAATACCTATGTGAAGAAGCTGGTGATCCGCTGATCAGTAGCCTAGCTTTTCTCTGACCAGTTTGAGTTTGGCCCGTGCTATCGCACGGGCTTTTTCTTCTCCGTCCGCAAGAATACGCTCCAGCATTTCCGGCTGGTTCATGAGATCATGAAAGGCATCGCGCTGCGACCGGTAGCACTCCATGATGAGCTCAAAGAGAGCTTGTTTAGCATGTCCATAACCAAATCCCCCCCCCAGATATTTCGTTCGCAAATCACTCACCTGAAGGTCCGTACCGAGTAGTTTGTACAGCGCGAACACGTTGCACTTTTCGGGATCCTTCGGAGCCTCCAGCGGGGTGGCATCGGTAACAATGCCTTTGACCGCCTTCAGCAGCTCTTTTTCCGGCAGAAAGATATTAATGAAATTATTGTACGACTTACTCATTTTCTGCCCATCCGTTCCGGGAACGATCATTACTCTTTCATCAATCAGTGGTTCAGGAATCACAAATGTGTCGCCGTATTGATGATTGAATGCACCTGCGATATCGCGGGTCATTTCGAGGTGCTGCAACTGATCTTTCCCTACGGGTACTTTGTGTGCATCGTAAAGTATTATATCTGCGGCCATTAGAACCGGATAGGTAAAAAGACCTGCGTTCACATCCGACAGTTTCCCGGCCTTATCCTTAAATGAGTGCGCATTGGCCAGCATGGGAAAGGGAGTAAAGCAGCTGAGATACCAGGTGAGTTCACAAACTTCCGTCACGCGGCTCTGGCGGTAGAGCAGGTTCCGTGAGGTATCAAAACCAAAGGCCAGCCAGGTAGCAGCGACTGCCGCGGAGGAGTTGCGCCGGAACCCGGCATCCTTGATTGTGGTAAGGGAATGAAGGTCGGCGATAAAGAGGAAGGACTCATTTCGCGGATCCTGTGAAAGCCGGATGGCAGGAAGAATGGCCCCCAGAATATTCCCCAGATGGGGGATATTAGAACTTTGAATTCCGGTAAGTATTCTGGCCATTAGCGGCAAAGTTAACAGGTTTCGCTAATTTTGAGGAGTGAAGTACCTCACCCTCGTTCCCCGGGTTTTATGGAAATGCTGGCTCTCGCTCAATTTCGGGATCGGCATGCTCCTGCTCTATCCCTTTTTCCGGTTGCTCCTGAGCCGCTCCTCCAGCTACCCTGCTGCATTCCGGCTGATGAGAAGCTGGGCCTACTTCATTGCGTTCACCTCCGGGATTTACCCCCGGATTCAACGGATGCCCTCTATGGAAAAAGGACCTTGTGTTTATTGCGCCAATCACCATTCGTATCTGGATATTCTGATGTCATACATTGTGATTCCGCATTACTTCATCTTTATGGGGAAACGTGAGATTCAGAATACTCCATTATTCAATGTATTTTTCCGGGGGATGAATATCCTGGTAGACAGGAAAAGCAATGTAGATTCGCACAAAGCTTTTCTGCGCGCCGGTGAGGAACTGCAGAAGGGGAACAGTATTTTTATTTTTCCTGAGGGTGGCATCATTTTCCGGGATCAGCAGTTGCACCGGTTTAAGAACGGAGCCTTTCGTCTGGCGATTGAGAAGCAAGTGCCGGTAGTACCCATAACGTATCTGAATAACATCCATTTACTTCAGACAGGCTCATTTCTAATGGCCGATGCCCGACCCGGAATTGCACGAGTCATTGTGCATGAACCCATTCCCACCAAGGGCATGGGAGCCGGTGATTTAGTATCTTTGCGGGAGAAGTGCTATCAGGTGATTGACGAGGCGCTTCGCAAATAATTACTCATGGAGATCAATGATAAAATGATTGACCATCTGGCCTGGCTTTCCCGGCTTCAGTTTAACGGACAGGAAAAAGAACAGGTCAAAAAAGATCTTGGGCGCATGCTGGACTTTGTGAATAAGCTGAATGAACTTGACACCAGCGGAGTTGAACCACTCATCTACATGAGCGAAGAAGTGAATGTTCTCCGAGAGGACAACATCCGGAAGGAGATCGGCACAAAAGAAGCCCTGATGAACGCACCAAAAAAGGACTCTGATTATTTCAAAGTTCCAAAGGTGGTCGAAAAAAAGTAGCTCAGCAGAATTGATCGAATACCATCTTCAGGTGCTCTGCGAGCATCTCCGCAGATCGTCCCTCGATGTGATGCCTTTCAATGAAGTGAACCAGTTTTCCGTCTTTAAATAAAGCCATGCAGGGTGAGGAAGGAGGGTACGGGGCAAAATACTTCCGTGCTTCTACTACTGCTTCGGTGTCAAATCCGGCAAACACCGTGATCAGCCTGGAGGGTTTCTTGGCACCGGAAAGCGCCAGTCTTACCCCGGGACGGGCTGCGCCGGCAGCGCATCCGCATACAGAATTGACCACACATAATACCGTACCGCCACCCGTCAAGGCACTCTTGACATCGTCGGGGTTTGTAAGGTCTTCAAAACCAACGGTAGTAAGTTCTTTTTTCATTGGAATTACAATCTCTGCAGGGTACATATGGTATACGTTTTGAGAGGACAAAGATAGGGCTATATTTTTAACTTTGCTCCTTAACAATCTCAGGAATTTCCATGAAAAAGATGTTGCTTTTCCCGATCCTTCTGCTGACAACGGCACTCTTCACACAGGTGCCGGCTCCGGTAGCGCCAAAGGCGAAACTTGTACAAACCGTCACCAAGAAAGGTAATGAGATCGTGATTCCGTATCAACGCTGGGTACTACCCAATGGACTTACCGTGCTGATCCATGAAGACCATTCGGATCCCATCGTGCATGTGGACATGACGTACCATGTAGGGTCGAACCGTGAGCAACCCGGCCGCTCAGGATTCGCCCACTTTTTTGAACACATGATGTTCCAGGGGTCGGACAACGTAGCTGACGAAGAACATTTCCGGATTGTGACCGAATGCGGAGGTACTCTCAACGGAACCACCAACCTGGACCGGACAAACTATTTTGAGACTTTGCCATCAAATATGCTTGAGATCGGGCTGTGGCTGGAGGCGGACAGGATGGGATTTCTGCTAGACGCAGTTACACAACAAAAATTTGAGATCCAGCGGTCCACAGTAAAAAACGAACGCGGACAGAATTACGATAACCGGCCGTACGGACTCGTGAATGAAAAAGTAATTGCAGCCCTCTATCCAAAAAACCATCCCTATTCCTGGCCAACGATTGGTTATATAGAAGACCTGAACCGGGTAGATGTCAACGATCTGAAGAAATTTTTCCTTCGCTGGTATGGTCCGAACAACGCTGTACTTACTGTTGCCGGAGATGTAGATCCCAAGCAGGTAATCGCACTGGTAGAAAAATATTATGGATCCATTCCCCGCGGCCCGGAGGTAAAGAATCTTCCAAAATCTTCTGTGAGCATTGACAAAGACCGGTATATCAGCTACGAAGACAACATCCGTTTCCCCCTTTTGCAGTTCAATTGGCCCACTGCTTCATCTTTCACGGATGACGAAGCGGCCCTGGATGTTCTGGCTAACCTGCTCAGCGGGTCCTCGAAGGGTTCTATCTTTTACAACAACTTCATAAAAACAAACAAAGCAGTGAATGCTTCCGTTTCCAATCCTTCATCGGAGCTTCACGGCCGGTTCACCGTAACCGTGCTTCCCTATCCCATGTACAACCTTTCCCAGATGGATTCTATGATTCGTTCAGCGCTGATAGAATTTGAGAAGAAAGGGGTCTCTGACGAAGACCTTAAAAAATTCAAAGCAACGCATGAAGCGGATGTCATCAACAGTCTGAGCAGTGTGAGCGGGAAGGCCTCCCAGCTTGCCGCCTACTTCACTTTTACAGGCAACGCCGATTTCATCAAGGTGGATCTGCAGCGTTATCAGAAAGTAACGAAAGAAGATGTAATGCGGGTGTACAACAAGTATATTAAAGGTAAGCCCGCTGTTATCATCAGCGTATACCCCAAGGGGAAACCGGAAATGAAAGCTAAAGAAGACACGTATGTTTCCCCTCCGCGCGATCTCAATACACCGGAAAGCGAGGAATACAAGAACCTGAAGTACGTAAAAGCCAAAGATTCCTTCGACCGAAGTAAAAAACCCCAGCCGGGTCCTAACCCCGTAATCAAAGTTCCGGATTACTGGCAGGAAACGCTGCCCAACGGACTCAAACTGATCGGCACCCGTTCGGATGAATTGCCCAGTATTACCATGCAAATCAACATAGAGATAGGTCACCGCTTTGAAGATCCCTCGAAGGCCGGAATTGCAAATTTACTGGCTGATCTTCTGAACGAATCCACTCAGAAAACAGCTGCGGAGAAGATCAGTGATCAGCTTGAGTTACTTGGCTCGGAGATTTCCGTTTCGGCCGGGCTGAACGACATCACCTACACAATAAACTCACTGACTAAAAATCTTGATGCAACGCTCAAGATCCTGGAAGAGATGATGTTCTTCCCTAAATTTGATTCACTCGAGTTTAAACGATCAAAAAAAATGATTCTTGAAAGCATCGAGAATCAAAAAACCCAACCCACCGTTATTGCCGACAATGTGTTCCGGAAACTGATGTACGGACAGGGTTCAGTACTTTCAACACCGGTTATTGGAACAAAAGAATCCGTGGGACAAGTGAGTCTGGAGGATGTGATTGCTTACTACAATTCCAACTTTTCACCATCTGTGACTAACGTGGTGGTAGTGGGAGATGTTTCAAAAGAGCTGCTGCTTCCCAAAATCGAGTTCCTGAAAAAGTGGAATAATAAAAAAGTAGTGCGCAGCCTGCCTCCTGCTCCTGCGCCGGTGAATAAGACAACTGTTTATTTTGTGGATAAGAGCAAAGCCGCCCAAACGGAGTTTCGCTTCGGGCATCCCTCCATCCCCTACGATGCCACCGGAGACTATTACAAAAGCACGTTGATGAATTTTCCTCTTGGCGGAGGGTTCAGCGGCAGAATCAACCTCTTCATTCGCGAAGAAAAAGGCTGGGCGTATAACGCCTACGGTTTCTTCCGCGGGTCGAAGTATGATGGTTCATGGTACGCCTTCGCCGGCATCCGCGCCGACGCTACCGACAGCGCACTTGGAGAATTCATGCGCATTATTAAAGAATACCACACCACCGGCATCACAGAAAAGGAACTGAGTTTCACAAAAAACTCCATTGGGCAGAGCGATGCGCTGAAGTTTGAACAGCCCGGACAGAAGGCCGGTTTCCTGTTGCGGCTCCTGGATTATAATCTCGATAAGACTTACATTGAAAAGCAGGGTGAGATCCTGAAAACTATCACGAAGGCGGACCTGGATGCTTATGCCAAGAAAATGCTTCAGCCCGAGAACATGATTATTACCGTAGTCGGAGATAAGGAAAAATGGTACGCCGGCATAGAAAAGAAAGCGAAGGAGCTGGGATACGAAGTGGTTGAGCTGGATGCGGACGGGAACATTATTGTAAAGGTTCCGCCTAAAGAAGAAAAGAAAGAAGAGATTAAACCTCCGTATAATTACGAAACGAAGGATAAGAAGAATCCAAAAAAGAAGAAAAAGAAGGATTAAAAAAAAGCCCCGGATAATCCGGGGCTTTTTAAATTACTTTTTGCTGATGGTGAACTGTACCCTTCTGTTCAGGGCCTTTCCATCATCCGTTTTATTATCGGCAATGGGTTTGGTTTCACCGAAGCCGTTGGATTTTATGCGCGCTGCGTTTACTCCCTTTGATACGAGATAATCCAATACGGATTTTGCACGGTTTCGCGAAAGAGTCAGGTTGGCTGCATCCGATCCTACATCGTCAGTATGACCCTCAATTTCAATTTCCATAGTTGGATTCTCATTCATTACTTTAACGAGCTTATCAAGTTCCATATAGGATTCGGGCAGGAGGTCCCACTTGCCAGACTCAAAAAAGATATTGTTCAGACGAACAGTTTGACCTACTTCAATCGGCACGAGGTAAAGATCCCGTGTAACCTCCTTGTATTCCTTGAGATCACTCAGATCAAGGTTCTCGTTTACAGCGATAAAACCCGGTGCACTGGCGGAGAAACCATATTTCTTTCCGAACGGTAAGCTGATCATGTAGGAACCATCCGTAGGATTGGTGGTTGCTACTCCCACCTCTTTACCGTTTTCCATCAGAATATAGCTGATATTGGCCTTCAGTGGTTCGCGGGTTTTCTGATTGTAAACTTTTCCGGAAACGAGAGCAACAGGATCCGGCTTGATCTCCTTCGGTAATTTAACACGGAACACATCGATACCTCCGATGGTTTTGCCACTACTTGTGAAATAGGCGTAATCCCCGGAAGCGGGAATGGTATAATAGGCATCCCACTCCGGTGTATTGATGGCGGGTCCCAGGTTTACAGGTTCCGACCAGTTGGTCCAGGTATCATCCAAACGCCTGGTCATAAAGATGTCATTCGATCCGTATCCCATGTGCCCGGCGGAAGAGAAATACAAGGTTTTATCATCCGCAGCAAGGAAAGGACTTGTTTCTCCCGAAGCGGTGTTCACCACATTTCCGATATTCACCGGCTCTGACCACTCTCCGTTATCAAGTAACATAGAGAAATAAATGTCCTTATCACCATAGGTATCATCCCGCTCCACAGTCATCAGGATATACTTTCCCGAGTTGGCCATGCAGTACTCATTGTAATCATTCTTATTGTAATAATTCTTGATCGGAAGCTTGGAAGGCATTTCAAATTTTCCGCGGCTTCCTTTCATGCTGTAGGAAATTCCTTTCCCGCCCTCGGTCTGGTAAACGCCTCCCACGATGATTTTATTTCCGTCGGGTGTAACGGAACAAACGAAGTTTGGCTTTGAATTATTCAGCGGTTCTCCCGGGTTAGTGGCCTTCCCCCATTTCCCGTCGGGCTGCAGCTCACTCACCCAGATATCCTGCCCACCTTTCCCTTTGGGATCATCATCGCGGCAAATGAACAGGGTTTTGCCGTCGGGAGAAATCACCGGAAGCAATTCATCGTAAGTACTGTTCACATTTTCACCCAGATTTTCTTTTTGTGAGACAAAATTCACGTCTGTAGCGATCACCGGTTTAGGAATCCATTCGTCGGCACTTTCAGATATACCAATCGCGTCAAGACTGGCATACTTTCCGTTCCATGCCAGATCTACGGTAATTTTTACCGCCACAACCTCATATTCCGTCATTGGAAACTTTACATAAAGCATCCGTGCACCGCCGTCTATGAGCTTAGGCTTCCCTTTATGCACCTTATATGCTTTTCCGGAAGCATCGAACAGCTCCACTTTTGTAACTGCGGATGCGTTGTATGCCTCACAGATAATCACCTGCTGAATTTTCATGGGCTTGCTGAATCCCACCTTAATGAATTCCTTCGGAGTCTTTTTCGAAGGGCTCCAAGTATTGGGATTGTCACCACCCTTCGGCATACAGGATGGCTTCCCCAGCACCTGGTTGGCTGAATAGCCTTTGGTGTCGAACTGGGATGAGTAATCAATTACTTTAGAGGCCCATTGCACCTGCTGAGCAAGGAATGCAAGGGGGAGGAATAATCCTGCGAATAATAATTTTGCTTTCATAGCTGCGAAATTAAGAGTTGTTTTGAATTAAGGCGTGTTCCTTGTTAGGAACACGCCTACCACATTGATCACCCGCCTCAACCAACAAATAACAGTGGTTCAGAATTTTACGTTAAAAGGTATGGAGATTCCCATGGTCATCATTAGGAACGCATTGGCCGAGAGAATGCCCGATTCCTGCGACTTAAACCCCGGGCGTGAGCCCCACTCAAACTTGTAGGTCAGCCAGGTGCGCATCGGATTCTTATAAGACCATCCCATTCTCCATCCCATGTGTTTTTTCTCTTTCACATCCAGATCCGCATTCGGACTCACAATGCCGCTCACAGGGTGGGTAACGTCACCTTTTCCCATACCTACGCCCGGTGCAAACAGAAAGTCAATGTAGAAATCTGAGTACGCTGAGTTCCGGCGCGTTCCCCAGTCGTCTACAGAAACCTGAAGATTGGTGATGGATTTGAAGGATATTCCGCCAACGATTGTCATGGTTTTCATCATAGCTGCCCCTGTTGCCCTGCTGGTATCTACCCCCTCCAGTTTATACGCATGGGCATCTTCTGTTTCATAAGGGGTATTAACCATGTAGATGCCGCCGCGTACCCCGAAAATCTTTCTCTTGGTTCCGGGCGCCATAAAAAACTTCGTATTGGTGTAGGTATACCCCCCTGACGAATGCGAGCTTGAAGAAAGAACAATCTTCATACTGCGCTGCTTGGTCTTATCTACCAGATTCAGGGATGCTACGCCCTCGAACCACATGTGCGTCTTCACATCCTTATCATTCTTATTTGAGCTCTTGACGACATCAAGATAAGCTCTTCTGAAATCAATATTTAGGGTTCCAAGGCTGCCGTAATGAAGGTCGGCCCGTACACCCCATCCCAGTGTAACGTCCGTCCACCAAGCATCACAATAAAAAGGATCCAGGTGGATCATCAGTTTCTTAATGTTGTAGGGGTCATCTTCCAGTACCTTGTAATGAATGTCCTGCCCGTAGGAGGCTCCGCTCATAGCGGCCAGCCAGCCCAATGAGAAAATAAGTTTTTTCATTTGTTTGTTGTTAGGTTAATCATTGTGGTTTAGCGCAAATGTATCCGTCCCGCAACAAACAGCTAAACCGAAAAAGCCAATTTCTTACTACATTCGCCCACGGATGGACCAGCTTTCTGAATTATATCAAATTCTTGATAAAGAACAAGTTAGGCGACTTGGGGAAGTCCCGCTGAGCCCTACTGAAAACGACTACCTGCAGGCCTTATCCAACCGGAGGAGCTCAGAGAATTTATCAGAATCTCATACCTACAAACTAAGCAGTGTTGTAACCCGGAAGATCCTGGATCATCTGTTCGCCGATCCGGTTGAATCTATTCTTTGGCTCAAGGAGCAAGGCCTCTATAAACATATGGCGCACCGGATGGTATGGTTGGGAAAGAAGCTGGAAAGTACGCAAGGGCTTCCGGCCACGGAAAACTTTTACCTCAGGTGTATTCACCAGGCTCTGGATATTCCCTTCCGTTATTACAACGAAAAACTGGTTAAGACCCTGGCAGACCGGTACATGGCTATACCTGATAAGAAGCAGGAATCACGGATAAATTACATAAAGTACCATACACTATTTGCCACCTGCAATCGTGCCGCTGCTTCCAAAGATCCGTTCCGCCTTTTCCGTGAAGAACCTGCCGAATTGTCCGCTGCCGCCGGTGACCTGCTCGCTAAAGGGCATTACGGCGCCTTGTTTTATCTCTACCGCTGCCTTTGTTCCTACTATACCTACATGGTTACGGATCACGACCGGATGCTGGATTATCTTGACCGCTCCATTGCATTGGTTCCGAAAGTTCAGCATTATTTCACAAGAGACATGAATCTCACGCTTCGCGCGCACCGGGCCGACGCACTTTTACGTGCAGGTGCAGCGGAGGAAGCCTACAGGGTGTACAAGGAGATATTAATGGGCGCAGCCCCCGACACACTCTACGGATTGCACTATCATGCCGAACATTTCGCTGTTGCAGCACTGGCCACCGGGCGTACAAAAGAAGCCGGTGAACTGATTCACCGCTATTTTGAGGACTTCCCTAATACCCTCAAGGATGTACCGGCCACACGGAAAGCCCTTATACACAGCAAACTCTTTCTGAGCAGTGGTGACGTTCCTCAGGCTCTCTCCCATCTTCGCGAGGCGAACCGCCTGAACGAAAAAACCTACTACCAGCCCTTCATGTTACAAATAAGAATACTCGAGACCATCACGTTCATCCTGAAAAAGGATGTTGATTTCGCTCTCTCCCTTTGTATCAGGAATCAGAAATACCTGGCAGCGCAGAAGGACAAAAAAAAGCTGTTGCCTTATAAAAAATTCTGGGATTCCGTATCACGGCTGTTGAATGCTTCATCCAGAAAAAAAACACTTCCCGCAGCAGATGAAGATTACATTCTTCTCTTCCAGCAACACTTCCTCAATCTCTATGCACATCTTCCTTCTAAAATGCTGGAAGCCATACGTGCGCTCTAACCCTTCAGATTTCAGGTTCAATTCTTGAGCCCTCAGAACAATTCGTGCAAATATCAATGGATGATCTTCCATTGAGAATTTGCTTTCTGAATGCACGGTATCCTTCCGAATACCAGATCTCCCTGAATGTGTTGTTGCGCAGATCCCCCATCACATACCGGGCGTCCTTGTCAAAACAACAGGGAAGAACCTTTCCATCCCAAGTAATCACTGCCGAACTCCAGAGTTTCCAGCACCTGTTTTTCCATGCATTCACAATCTCCAGCCTTTTATCCTTTCCTTTCCGGTAACGCGAGCGGTTCGGGTGAGCCGGCATCAGATCATTAGGATCCGCAGGGTCGTTGATCTGTACGGTTTTAAAATTCAGTTCCTCAGCGCCCCAGCTCCTGTATTGTTTCCTGACAGCGCTCACCTCCTGCTCATTATGCTTCATTACAAGGAACTGAAGCGTCAGGTCCGGTCCGGTTCCTAACCTCTTTTTCGTTTCAGAGAGAAGTTTTAAGCCATCCAATACACGTTGCATATCTCCTCCGATCCGGTATTTTTCATACGTATCCTGGTGCATACCGTCGAGCGAAACGATCAGCTTGCCGAGTCCTGACCGGCACACCTTCTCACAGGTTTCCTCATTGAGGAAATGCGCATTGGTAGATGTTACACAATACATCCTTCGGGAAGCGGCAATGCGAATCAATTCCGTAAATTCAGGATGCAGGAAAGGTTCCCCCTGAAAATAAAAGGTCAGATAGCCGCAATGCGGGGCTACTTCATCCATTATCCGGGTGAAGAGTTCCCGGCCCATGTAGCCGCTCGGACGGGTGAATGACCTCAGACCGCTCGGGCATTCCGGGCATCTCAGGTTACAGAAGTTGGTTGGTTCAACCGCTATTGCCGCCGGTAGCGGAGCTCCGTGGAAGCCCAGCCGGTGCGATCCAAGGAAAGCCAGCCTTGAGCCTGCGGCATGAAGGGCGCGTTTCCATGTAAAAGCGCTGCCTCGGGTCATGTTCAAAGTTAGAATAAAATCCTACCCGTTCGGTTATCTTTACAGGATGAAACGTTGGTTTGCCGTACTCTTACTGCCTCTGTTCACGGCGGCACAAGTACACACCCTCACGGGTACGGTTACTGATAGTGAAAACAATGAACCTGTTGCCTTTGCAGCAGTGCACGCTGAAGGCACAAAACAAACCGTGCTAACCGATATCTCAGGGCAATTTACCCTACAAACCGGAGCACCTGTATCCGTATTACGTATTACCCATGTTGCATACCACCCGATCACGGTTAGCTTAGAAAAGAACCAGGCCAGCATTCGTGTTAAAATGCATCCGGTGGTGCATTCATTTGACGCAGTGAACATTCTTCCGGGTGAGAATCCCGCGCACCGCATTATTCTTCAAGTTCAGAAAAACGCAGCATTCAATGACCCCTACGCTCAAAGCAGTTTCCGCTGTGAGACGTATACAAAAATGTATGTTACCGGAGAGTTTCCGGCAGATACGTCGGAAGGTGGCGCCGATAGTTTGAAAAAAACAAGGCAGTATTTCAAAAAGCAACATCTGTTTCTAACCGAAACAGTAACAGAGAAAATCTATATCAAACCGTCGAAAGAAAACGAGAAGGTGATCGGTAGCAGAGTATCCGGCTTCCAGCTGGCCCCTTTCTTCACTCCTGTAAGCCAGCTTCAAAGCTTTGGCTTTTACAGTAGCTTCATCACTATTCTCGACAAAGATTACGTTAATCCCCTCTCCCAGGGTACTTTTAAGCGGTATTTCTTCCTCCTCGAGGATACGATACTGACCACGGAAGGTGACAGCATTTTTCTGATTTCGTTCCGTCCCCGGAAAGGGAGGAATTTCGAGGCGATGAAGGGAGTATTATATATCCACACATCCGGATATGCGCTTTACCGTGTGATCGCCGAACCGGTAGATGAAACAGGCGTGATCTCCGCGCATATTGAACAGGAATATGAACGGACCAACGGCAAATGGTTTCCGATGGTACTACACACAGACTGGTATTACAATAACATGAAGGTGGGCGACAGTAGTATCACCGCCTCTACACGTAACTTTTCATTAGGAACCACCAATAAAATGAAAGTAGTATGTAAAAGCAGGATTCGCCGTATTGAGATAGGAAACGATCTTGACGATGTTCGCTTCTCGCCCGATGCAGTGTTTGCCGATCCGGAGCATGGCAGACGGGATAGTGCATGGTGGGAAGACAAGCGAATGGAAAAACTGGATGCAAAGGATCTGCTGACCTACCGGAAGTTAGATAGTACCGGCAATGCGGAACATTTCGACCGCAAAATGGATTTTGCAGAGGCGCTGGCAGATGGAAATATTCCGTTGGGTCCGGTAGAACTGGAACTCCCTCACCTATTCCGGTATAACGAAGTGGAAAAAGTGAGGATCGGGGTCGGACTTCACACATCACGCAGGTTATTGCGTTTGTGGCAGCTGGGCGGATATGTAGCCTACGGAGCAAAAGATCAGCGTTTCAAATACGGCGGCCGGATTCATTGGCAGTGCCGCGCATCGCATGAATTTTCGATCGCAACCCGGTACTTGTTTGATTTATCAGAACCCGGAAAAACTGACTGGATGGAACCGCGTGGAAAAATAGATGGTTCCTCTGTCAGGGAGTACAAAATTTCCTGGCTAGAATGGAAAGAATCCGTCCGAATGATGATGAGCATGCGCATGAATCAACACTTGAAATGGTATGCGGCAGCCGAACAGTATTCCTTATGGCCGGACTCCGGTGTTTTTGCCGGAGTCAATTCCGGAGCACAAGTGCGGATGGACGGAGTCAGCGCCCTGACCGGTACGGTGCAATTGCGCTGGCAGCAGAATGAAAAATTTATCCATACACGATTCGGAAGAAACAGCCTGGGAAGTAAGTGGCCGGTGGTATACCTGCGTTGGTCCGGCACGGTCGGAGATCCGGTTTTCGACCTGCAGCTTCCGGTTACCTCCCTGGTGCATGCCCGATGGAACCGTTATGAGTTCCGAGTGGATTGGGAATGGAAAACAAAAACCAAAGGGACGTCTTTTTTCCGTCTGGAGGGAGGCAAAATGTATGGAAAAGTTCCGGTGAGTATCGCCTTCATCCCCTTCGGGAGCTATGCTGGTTTCGGACACTTTGCGGAAAACACCTTTGAGAACATGCGCTACAATGAATTTGCTTCCACCACCTGTCTAAGTCTTTTTCACAGACACGATTTCGGTAAAATCTCCCGAAAACATTCGTTTAATCCTTCCGTGGTATTGGTGAATAACTTGCATTGGGGCCTTACGGATAACACCATTCTTCCTACACCCGGCATTGCGCCCGTTACGCCCGAGCAGGTTTACATGGAATCCGGAATTCAGATTAACGGGCTGCTCCGAAATCAGTTCATTGGGCTGGGCTTGCAGGGAATGTACCGGTATGGCTATTATTCCTTCCCACAAGTATCTGATAATTACTCCATTAAGACCACATTCAAGATTCTTTTCTGAAGCAGCTTCGGATAAATTAGCTAACTTCGGGGTTTGAACTAATAATCAGGGACTTAGGTAGTCTGCTCTTGTCTTATGTGGTCAGCCCTTGGTAGAGCCATACTTCGTTACCGTGTACAGTTTCTGATACTGCTCATGCTGCTGACCGCCGGGTTTGCATACATGGCCACGCGCATTGAGCTATCCTACACTTATCAGCGTGCGTTACCCAAAGACGATCCTGACTTTATCCGGTATGAGCAATTTCGTTCAAGGTTCGGTGGGGACGATAAAGTGCTTCTCCTCGGTTTTTCTGATCCTGATATTTTCAAACTGGATCGTTTCAATGCATGGTATGATACAGACCGGAAGATCCGTGAAATCCAGGGCGTGAAGGATGTATTATCCGTTACCAGCCTGTACAATATCCGCAGAAATGATTCCCTGGTAAAATTCGAATTTAAGCCCATTATCACACAACGACCTTCTACACAGCAGGAGCTGGATAGTTTGAAGGAAATCATTTTGAATCTCCCATTTTACGACGGTCTGGCGTTTAAAGAAGAAACTTCAGCCACCGTAATGGCGGTAACTTTTAATGAAAAAGAGCTCAACTCACGTAACCGTATATCCATTGTGCACGATCTGGTGCGGCTGGGTGATGAGTTCGCGAATAAATTAAATGTTGAGATTCACTATTCAGGTGTACCCTACATCCGTACATACATGATGGAAAAAGTTTCCATGGAGATGGGTTTGTTCCTGGGTCTTGCCATATTAGTTACAACTATTATTCTCTGGGTATTCTTCCGTTCCTTTAACGCGGTTTTCTTCTCCGTGATCCAGGTGATCATCTCTGCCGTTTGGTCTTTCGGCACACTGGCACTCTTCGGATACAAGATCACATTGCTCACCGGGCTTATACCACCCCTGGTGGTGATTATCGGGCTTCCCAACTGTATTTTTCTGATTAATAAATACCAGGAGGAACTGCGAAAACATGGTAATAAAGTAAAAGCGCTGAGCAGAACAGTTGAGAAGGTAGGATTATCCAATTTGCTGGCGAATGTTACGACAGCTATCGGATTTTTCGTTTTTTATTTCACCAATAGTACGATGCTGATGGAGTTCGGGATTGTGGCCGCAGTGAATGTGATGACCACTTACACCATCGCTTTATTTTTCATTCCAATCGTGTTCAGTTATCTCCCCGCACCTTCCGGAAAGGCCACCAGTCACCTGGAAGGAAAGCGTATTAATTTTCTGATCAATTGGGTTGACAAGCTCATCCATCGCCACCGGAGGATACTGTACCTGATCACAACCGTAGTAACTGTTGTGGCCATCTACGGAATGTTTCAGGTGAAGGTGATCGGATACGTGGTGGATGATCTGCCAAAGCGAGATCCGATTTACACACATCTGAAATTCTTCGAGAGTAATTTCGGAGGTGTATTGCCTTTTGAAGTAAGCATCGACTCAAAAAAACGAAACGGGATCTTTACAGATAACGCAAAAACACTTTATAAAATGCGGGCGCTCCAGAAAAAAATGGCAGAATATGAGGAGCTATCCCGTCCGGTTTCCATTGTAGAAGTATTAAAATTCGCCTATCAATCGTACAATGACGGCAAGCCGAAATACTTCATTCTCCCCGGCGCTACAGAACTGAAAAAACTTTCTGATTATACCAAGGGCGTGAAAGGAGGGGAAGACCGTTTTGCATCATTTATAGACAGTACGCACCAGTACACGCGGATTTCATACCAGGTAGCAGATATTGGCTCTGTCCGCTTAAAAGCTCTTTTAAAAGAAATCCAGCCAAGAATAGACTCCATCTTTCCGAAAGAAGAGTACGATGTAGGCATTACAGGTTACTGCAGCACTTTTCTGAAAGGAAACGATTACCTGTTCCACCATCTTATGATCAGCCTGATCATTGCCATTGTACTGATTCTGATCATTGGGATGATTTTATTCCGCAGCGTAGCCATTATCATTCTTTCCAAAGCTCCTGCGCTCATTCCGCTGGTGATCACAGCAGGAATCATGGGATTCCTTGGCATTCCCTTCAAGCCTTCCACTATACTTATTTTCTCCATCGCCTTTGGTATCGCATCAGATGGAACGATATATATTCTCACAGAATACCGGAATCAGCTCCTGAAAGGAAAAAACACAGACAAGAACAAAGCTATCTCGCGGACCATCCATGAGATCGGAATCAGCATGATCTATACAGCGGTCATTTTGTTTTCCGGTTTTGTTATTTTCTCTGTCTCCTCGTTTGGCGGTACCGTTTCACTTGGCATATTGCTTTCGGTAACATTGCTGGTTTCTCTTTTTACGAACCTTGTACTGTTGCCTTCTATCCTTTTGTCGCTTGAGAAACGGATCGTTCTGAAGGCACTCAAGCGTGAACCCCTCATCAATCTCATGGATGAAGAAGAGGATATTGATCATGAGAAGCTGGAAATACAGAAGCGTCACCACAAAAAAGACGAAAACGAATGAAAGGCATCGTCCTGGCCGGAGGATCCGGTACCCGCTTGCATCCGCTGACACTGGCTATCAGTAAACAACTTATGCCCGTGTATGATAAACCTATGATCTATTATCCCCTCTCAGTGCTGATGATGGCCGGGATCCGCGAGATACTGATCATATCCACACCCCACGATCTCCCGATGTTTGAGCGATTGCTTGGTGACGGAAGTGGGATCGGCTGCAAATTCAGTTACGCACGTCAGGAGGTACCCAACGGACTTGCTCAGGCCTTTGTCATAGGCGAAAACTTTATCGGAAAAGATAAAGTATCACTGGTGCTGGGGGATAATATCTTTTACGGAACCGGTCTGGGAAGAATGCTCAAACATTTCAACGACCCTGACGGCGGCGTAGTGCTTGCCTATCATGTAAGCGACCCCGAACGGTATGGTGTGGTGGAATTTGACGCGTCCGGCAAAGCTGTTTCCATCGAAGAAAAGCCGAAAAACCCGCGCTCAAGTTACGCTATTCCGGGCTTGTATTTCTACGATAACTCTGTGGTGGATATTGCAAAAAATCTGAAGCCCAGTGCCCGCGGAGAATTTGAGATTACCGATGTGAACCGAGAATATCTGAAAAGGGGGAAACTGAAAGTGGCGAAGCTGGAAAGGGGCACCGCCTGGCTGGACACTGGAACATTTGCCTCACTGATGCAGGCTTCGCAATTTGTTCAGGTGATTGAAGACCGGCAGGGTCAGAAAATCGGATGTATAGAGGAAGTAGCCTACCGTATGGGGTTCATTACAAAAGAGCAGCTTCATAAGATCGCCGAACCCTTACGCAAGAGCGGATACGGAGAATATTTACTGAAAGTGGAATGAGCCAGGAGCTGATCACCCGATGCCTCATAGCCGTTGAGAAGGACCTCCGGCAATCTGTTCAGCACCTTTCCAAGGAACCATCCGGACTCTACGACCCTGTTCGTTATACATTGAAAAAAGGCGGAAAAAGAGTTAGACCCGTACTGGCACTGCTTGGTGCAGCCGTAACCGGTGCCTCTATAGCCAAAGCCCTGCCCGCCGCACGTTGTGTTGAGTTTTTTCACAACTTCACCCTCCTGCACGATGATATCATGGATGCCTCCGCCCTTCGCAGGGGAAAGCCATCTGTCTACAGAAAATTTGGTGTGAACAGAGCCATTCTCAGCGGCGACGCACTCTTTGTACTGGCCTGGCGTTGCCTGGACGATTATCCCGTCAAGGTTTCTTCTCAATTATATCCCATCTTCCATCGCATGGCGCTGGAGGTATGCGAAGGACAGGAAATGGATATGGCTTTTGAGCAGCGAAACAGTGTTACCTTGAAGGAATATGAAGAAATGATCCGGAAAAAGACGGCGGTATTGCTGGGCGCAAGTCTGGAAATGGGCGCTCTCGCCGGTGGCGCGACTGAATTGACCGCACGTAAACTTTATAAAATAGGCGTGGAGCTGGGAATCATTTTCCAAATCATGGATGACCTGCTGGATACTTTCGGAAATGAAAAAATGACCGGAAAGAAAACAGGACAGGATATCCGGGCCGGAAAAAAAACCTGGCTGGCTTCCTATGTAACCGATTGCCTCGGAAATTCACGCCAAGGCCGGTCCTTCCAGAAAATGCTCAGAACAGGAAACGAAGAAAAAGTAAGAAAGGTTTACCGGAACCTGAAAGTCAGAGAAGCAGGAGAGTCCTTGTGCCGCAGAAAGACCGCCCGCCTGATCAATACCATTAACGCCCTGCCACTTTTGCCCAAAGGAAAAAAAAGTCTTCTTTTTCTTCAGGAATCCCTGCTTACGAGAAGCCGTTGAAAAGGTTTTTTTCATTAGACAAAACGGGACATTCCCACGACAAAAGCGCCCTTTTCCGACTTAAATAATTAACAAGCCGTTGTGCAACGGTTTTAATCCCTCATCCGTCTTTTATATAGGGGATTTACTTATATTTGGAAATGTGTAGCTCCCTCTGTTTCAAAGCAATAGCCCGTGGGTAGACAATTACTTTTTTTTAGTTTGCTTTTAGTGACCCTGTCGGCTGCAGGTACGGATTTCTACTGGGTTGGGGGGCCTGGCAGATGGAATGATCCGGCACATTGGTCGGATCGCCCGGGCGGCATGCCCGGAATCCTTATTCCCGGAGATGGAGATGTTGTCTATTTCAACACGCAATCCGGATTAAAATCAGGAGACGGGGTTGTTGTGGAGGGGAGTATTATTTGTGAGGGCATACACTTTTTGGATCCCGCAGCAGATTTTAAGATCCGTGTGGCAGCGGGTGTTTTGATTCAAACCAGTTCCTCCGCAGATTATTCAACGCTGAACAAATACCTCACCCACCGGCAGGTGGCAACAGGTTCAGACAGCAACAGTACTGCAAAATTTATTGCCGCTCCGGTCAATCACACCTGCTCCATTGTAGTGATTACAGACAACCTTTGTCCGGGGCTGTGCAACGGTGTGGCCACCGTTAATGTGAATCCACCCGGAAGTTATTCCTATCTGTGGTCGAACGGACAAACCACACAAACGGCAACAGGTCTTTGCACAGGCCAGGGTTACATTGTGCAGGTGATAGACAATAACAATCCAAACGATGTTTGTCAGGCTGGAATCATAATGACCAACTACCTTCCCTTCGGAAGTTTTTTCAACAATGTGAATCCATTGTGCAATAGCTGGTGCACAGGTCAGAGCACTATCAACGTGATCGGAGGAACCGTTCCGTACTCGTACCTGTGGACACCGTCTGCCCAAACCTCCAACGTAGCCACGGGTTTGTGTGCAGGCACCTACACCATCAATGTTACGGATGCCAACGGTTGTACCTATTCTGCCACTACCACCATTACCCAACCTACTGCTATTTCTCCCAACCCTACACAAACCAACGTTCTGTGTAATCCCAACTGCACAGGTGTAGCCACGGTAACGCCCACCGGAGGCACTCCCCCCTACAATTATGTTTGGGCTCCAGGCGGACAAACCACGAATTCCATCACCGGGCAATGTGCAGGCACCTACACCGTAACAATTACTGACGCCAACGGATGTACCCGCACACAAGCAATCACCATCACTCAGCCACCGCAGGCACTTAACGTTACTGTTAATTCCGCCGGAAATCCCGTTGCTTGTAATGGAGACTGTACAGCTTCTGCCACTGCAACTCCTTCAGGAGGAACGGCCCCATACTCTTATTCGTGGTCGCCGGGCGGACAAACCACAGCTAACATTACCGGGTTATGTGCGGGAACTTACACGGTTACCGTGACAGACGCCAACGGATGTACCAGTACACAAACCATTACAATTACGGAACCACCCATACTTACACTGTCTCTCACCACCACCAATAACCCGCTGCTTTGCTTTAACCAGTGCAATGCCACAGCCTCAGCCACTGTAGGAGGCGGAACGCCAACATATAGTTATCTCTGGAGTCCGGGCAATCAAACCACAGCAAACGTTACTGGCCTCTGTGCCGGAACCTATACGGTGATTGTTACAGATGCGAACGGATGTACCATTTCTCAAACGGTAACCATCACCCAACCGCCACAACTCACGGTGAACATTACCACGACCAATAATCCCCTCACGTGTTTCAATCAGTGCATTGCTACAGCCACAGCAAATCCGGGCGGCGGAACACCCGGATATTTCTATTTGTGGAGTCCGGGCGGACAAACCACACAAGGAATTTCCTCCTTATGTGCCGGAACATATACTGTAACAGTTACAGACGCCAACGGATGTACACGAACTCAGACAGTAACCATCACTCAACCACCACAGATTACCATTAACATTACAACCACCAACAACCCCCTTGCGTGCAACGGAAACTGTAATGCCACAGCAACGGCCAACGTGGGAGGAGGAAGTCCCCCTTACAGCTATTCCTGGAACACCGTGCCTGTACAAACCACGCAAACTGCCACCGGTTTATGCGCAGGAACCTATACCGTTACAATCACGGATAATCTGGGATGTACACGAACCGCATCTGTGATTATTACACAGCCGACGCTGCTAACCACCACTCAGTCTTCCTCTGCATTACAGTGTAATGGTGACTGCACTGCGAATCTGGGTGTAAGTGCATTTGGAGGAACCGCCCCGTATCAATACGCCTGGCAACCGGGCGGACAAACCACCTCGAGCATTACCGGACAATGTGCAGGAACCTATACTGTAACTGTTACCGATGCCAACGGATGTACATCCAGCCAGGTGATTAATGTTACGCAGCCTACTCCACTAAATATTTTCACTGTTACAAATAACCCTTCCTGTAACAATGG
The DNA here is from genome assembly GCA_020852255.1 of Bacteroidia bacterium. NCBI lineage: Bacteria > Pseudomonadati > Bacteroidota > Bacteroidia > Bacteroidia bacterium. The sequence continues at coordinate 529,829 of JADZBD010000002.1, forward strand.
ATGCGATGGTTCGGCTTCTGCTCTTGGAGGCGGAGGCAATGCACCTTATACGTACCTCTGGGCACCCGGCGGACAAACCACATCTAATATCACCGGCTTATGTCCGGGAACCTATACTGTAACGATCACCGATGCGAACGGATGTACCGCGAGCACAACCATAACCATTACGAATCCACCACCGGTGAACACTGGTGTCACTACTCAGAATGTTTTATGTAATGGACAATGTAACGGATCCGCCACTGCAAATCCCTCCGGCGGAACGGCACCTTATTCTTATCAGTGGCAACCAGGCAACCAAACGAGTGCCACCATCACCGGGTTATGTGCCGGCAGCTATACACTCACGGTCACAGACGCGAACGGGTGTACTGTCAGCCAGATCGTAACCATTACCCAACCGGCACCGCTGGTAGCGCAAATCACCGCCACCACCACGTCCTGTAATATTTGTAACGGAACCGCTACTGCCAATGCCGTCGGAGGTACTGCTCCCTTCTCCTATTTGTGGAATCCCACCGGACAAACCACACAAGCCGCCACCGGTTTATGTCCCGGACAATATACTGTGACCATAACGGATGCGAACGGGTGCACGGCAACCGCTGTTGCAAACGTGTTTCAGACGGTACAGATTATTATCACCACGTCTACAGATACGCTGGATTGTAATGGCGACTGCGATGGAATTGCTACCGCCATAGCGTCCGGGGGAACGCTTCCATACTCTTATCTCTGGAATACCTTTCCCATTCAAACTACGCAATCAGCCACCGGGCTTTGTGCAGGCACCTTTACTGTAACGGTAACAGATGCCAACGGATGCTTTGGTACTGCTACAGTAACCTTTGCAGATCCACCTGCCCTTACACTGAGTCTATCCGGAACAAATCTTCTGTGTAACAACATTTGTATTGGTACCGCCACAGCAACACCCGGCGGCGGAACTCCCGGTTACACCTATTCCTGGAACACGGTTCCTGTTCAGACCACGCAAACAGCAACAGGCCTTTGTGCCGGCAGCTATATTGCTACCGTAACCGATGCGAACGGGTGTACCATCACGAGTTCCATCACCATCACCGAACCATCACCCGTTACCATTGCCCCAACATTTACCCTGGCCAATTGCAATATCTGTGACGGTGTTATTAATCTTAATCCATCCGGCGGAACTGCACCGTATACTTATGTGTGGGTGCCAAATGTTTCCAATGGTCCGACGGCGAACAACGTTTGTGCCGGTATTTATTCGGTGACCATCACGGATGCCAATGGCTGTACGTTCACGTTTACGGTTACTCTGAACAATAACAGCGGACCCTCATTAACCATGACTTCTACTCCGACCACCTGTTACGGCGACTGCGATGGTACGGCAACGGTTACCGCAAACGGAGGAACGCCTCCATACACCTACCTGTGGAGTCCGGGTGGGCAAACCACTTCTACTGCCACAGGACTTTGTCAGGGAACCTATACTGTACAGGTAACCGACCAGCCGGGATGTATATCATTTAACACTGTCACAATTAATCAACCTGCTCCTTTCAGTGCCCCGGCAGTAATTGTAAACTCTTCGTGTGCCACTCCTTGCAACGGCTCAATAAATATAACTCCAACAGGAGGAACAGCGCCATATACCTATTTGTGGATGCCGGGAAATAGTACAACGGAAGATCTCACAGGTTTATGCGCCGGCACCTATACGCTCACCATTACCGATGCGAATCTTTGCGACAGCACATTCACTTACACCATCACGGCTCCGCCGGCGGTAACCGTAACGGTTAATTCCACCAATGTAAACTGTAACAACGCATGCGATGGTACGGCAATCGCCAATCCATCAGGTGGCGTAGGTAATTTCACTTATCTCTGGATGCCCGGCAATTTCAGCACACAGAATATTGTAAATCTTTGCCCTGGTGTTTATACCGTAACGGTTACGGACGGAAACGGGTGTACAGCTAGCGCCACGGTGACCATCACGGAACCTCCGGTACTTACTTTAATCCTTACCTCCTCCACTCCCCCGCTTTGCAACTCTTCTTGCGACGGAACAGCAACAGTAACGGCAGGTGGTGGTAACCCTGCGTATACCTATCTGTGGAGCCCGGGCGGCTTCACCACTGCCACGGTTACAGCGTTATGCGGACTGAATTATACGGTTACCGTTACGGATGCGAACGGATGTACCGCGGCCATTCCGGTAAATATTGTACCCCCTGTTGCTGTGAATACCGGCCTGCAAACCTTTAATGCAAGTTGTAATTCAGCATGTAATGGTGCCGCCATTTCCACACCAACGGGAGGAACCGGCCCTTACCAGTATTTATGGATGCCCGGAAGTCTTACTACTTCTACAGTAAATGGACTTTGTCCCGGTTCCTATACTTTGACCGTAACCGACGCCAACGGTTGTACTGCATCTACGATTTTCACGATCACCGCACCCAATGTTCTGCAGGCGGGCGGCTTTGTTTCCACATTACCATCCTGCCCTAATTCCTGTGATGCAGTGATTACCGCTAACCCCGTGGGTGGCACTCCTCCGTATTCCTATTTATGGTTGCCTGTCAACGCCACTACACAAACAGTGACGGGTGTTTGCGGACAAACCACCTACACCTTACAGGTAACAGATGCGAACGGTTGTATAGGTCAGCAGATACTTCCGGTAAATGATCCACCGGCCATCACTGCCACACCGGCGATCGGACAAGCCAATTGCGGCGTTTGCAACGGAACCATCGCCATTGTTGCGGCGGGAGGGTCGCCACCCTACACGTATCTCTGGGCCCCGGGTAATCAAACGACCGCCAGCATCACCGGACTTTGTGCCGGTTTGTATACCGTAACTGTAACAGATGCCGGAGGATGTACCAGTTCCTTTATATATGGTGTCAGCAACACTACAGGGCCCTCACTCGTTATGAGTTTTACCGGTACAACTTGTCCCGGAGATTGCGATGGTACCGCTGGTGTGGTAGCAACGGGCACCGGGCCTTTTACTTATGTTTGGTCACCGGGCGGGGCGACTACTGCTTCGGTCACCGGCTTATGTGCCGGACAACATTTTGTAACGGTCACCGATGCCAACAGCTGTATTACTATCGATTCCGTAAATATCCAGGATCCTCCGAATATTCTGGCGAATGCCAACGTAACCAATGCCTCCTGTTCAGGGATTTGTGATGGAAGTATCCTGATTAATCCTTCAGGTGGAAACGGCGGTCCGTATACTTATCTATGGCTGCCCGGAAACCAGACTACATCTTCCATCACCGGCCTTTGTGTTGGCACCTATTCAGTGATCATCACCGATGTTCAGGGATGCCTTGATACCATTGCCGTGAATGTACTGGGAAACACTGTGATCGCCTTTGCCACCACATCCACCAATATACAGTGCAGTAATGTCTGTACCGGAACCGCCATGGTGATTAACCTGGTAGGTGGTACAGCGCCCTATTCTTACAGCTGGACAGATCCTTTCGGTCAATTTACACCGCAGGCAACCGGATTATGTGCCGGAACATATACCGTAACGGTCACTGATGCCAATGGTTGCTTCACCACCCAGTCTGTTACTATCACTGCCACTCCTCCCATTGTTGTAACCTCGGCCCTCACCCCACCATCCTGCGGCATGTGCAATGGCCAGATCGTACTTACCCCTACCGGAGGCACGGCTCCGTACACCTACATCTGGAATAACGGGCAAACCACAGCCAGTGTAACGGGTATTTGTGCAGGTCTGTACCAGGTTACCATCACCGATGCCAACGGTTGTTCTCAAACATTCAACATTCCCGTCAGCAATCCGGGCGCTCCAACACCAAACGTCACCATTGTCAATCCTCCGTGTTCGAATACCTGCACCGGTTCGGCCACCGCGGCACCCACAGGAGGAACAGCTCCATACACCTATAACTGGCTGCCGGGCGGACAAACAACTTCGTCTATCAATGGACTGTGTCCTGGAACCTATTACGTACAGGTTATCGATGCAAACGGATGTATTACCACCGACACGGTGGTGATTAGCGCACCTACGCAAATACAAGGTAACCCCATGATTATTCATACCGACTGTGGCGCATGCCAGGGTTCCATTACCATGAGTCCAAGCGGAGGAACTGCACCTTACACCTATCTGTGGTTACCCGGTAACCAGGTGACTGCGGGAATTTCAAATCTTTGTGCAGGAGTATACACAGTTACCATCACCGATGCTAACGGCTGCACTGAGTCCTACACCATTCCGGTCACAAATGTGAATGGCCCTTCCGTTTCACTTACTACCGTTAATCTCACTTGTAACAGCGGGTGTATCGGATCAGCCACTGCTACTGTAAGCGGAGGTACTCCACCTTATTCGTACAACTGGAGTAACGGAGGCACAACCAGCAGCATCACAGGACTTTGTTCAGGGACATATACTCTAACCGTCATAGATGCAAATAACTGCTCTACCCTGGTTGTAGCCACAATTACAGGACCACCTGCCATTCTTTTCAGTGCGCCGGTGGTTGTGCAACCTCTTTGCAACGGTGATTGTAACGGATCTGTTACAGCATTGCCGCTCGGCGGAACCTTACCCTTTACCTTTCTATGGTCCAACGGCTCCACTAATCCTTCAATTACCGGTTTATGTTTCGGTACTTATACTGTAACCGTAACGGATGCCAACGGTTGCACAGCCACGCAAACCATGACGCTGAATAATCCGCCAGCTATCACTGTAACAAATGTGAATGTGACTCCATCGAGTTGCAACACCGTAAACGACGGAGGCATTGATATCACAGTTACCGGAGGAACGGGTGCCCTCACATATGCCTGGAGCAACGGAGCTACCACACAAGATCTTTCCGCCATTCTCTCCGGCACATACAGTGTGGTGATAACAGATGCGAACGGGTGTAGCACCTCCACTACGGTGATTGTCAATTCCAATGTTTCAGTGATTGCGGATGCAGGGTCAGATACCAGCGCCTGCGCGGGTTCGTCCTACATGTTTAATGGCAGCGGAAGTGTAAATGCATCCAGTTACCAATGGTACGAGATTCCGTCCATGACAAACCTTGGTACCAATCCCACCATTGTTGTTAATAATCCGAACGCCGGCACCTACACCTACATTCTTATTACCCAGAATGGAGGATGTTCCGACACAGATACAGTGATGCTGACAGTGAATCCCCTGCCTTTTGCGAATGCCGGTAACGATCAGAGTATTGTTGTGAACGGAAATACCACCATCGGCGGTTCACCCACCGGGCCCGGTGGCTCCACCTATCTGTGGCAGCCGTCCACAGGACTAAGCGACAGCCTTGCAGCAAATCCCATAGCCTCCCCTACAATCACAACAACCTACACTGTAATTGTGACTTCAGCTGACGGTTGTACAGCTTTGGACAGCATAACTGTTACCGTGTTACCAGAGATCATATTCCCCAACGGAATTTCGCCAAATGGTGATGGCAGTAACGATACCTGGATTATTGATAATATCCATTTATTCCCGAATAACTGGGTGGAAGTTTATAACCGTTGGGGAGAACTTCTTTACCATGGCGACGGATACGACAATACCAGTGTTTTCTGGGATGGAACCTACAAAGGAAAGAACGTTCCTGTAGGTACATATTATTACATCATTAACCTGAACGATCCCATGTTCCCGGATGTGTTCACAGGACCTATAACTGTTTACAGATGATCCGCCTGTTTTACATACTACTTATTTTTACTGCGGCCGGTATACGAGCCCAGCAATTACCGCTTTACACACAGTACATGCTGAATGACTATGTGATGAATCCGGCCATTGCCGGAAAAAACCCTTATTACGAAGTAAAATCCAATAATCGTTACCAGTGGATCGGCATTACAGATGCACCGAGAACCTATATTCTGAGCGCAAACGGACCTACCCGAGATAAAAATGTAGGGCTGGGCGGATACTTGTTTACTGATATTGTAGGACCGACACGGCGTATTGGCATTGATTTCACGTACGCATATCACATCCAGCTGGCAGAGAAAACAAAATTATCCTTTGGGGCGTCCGCCGGCTTGCTGCAGTGGGCTGTTGACGGTTCCAAGATTACACTTTATCATCCTTTCGATAATATTATTAGCAACGGATATCAGTCGGTACTGGTTCCGAACCTGGGCGCTGGGTTTTATTTCTACGGCGAGAAATGGTACGTGGGCGGTTCCGCGCCGCAGGTTTATCCCGCTAAGTTGAAATTCTTCTCATACCAAAGCGATCCTGAGAGCAGGATGCAGACACATTTTTACGGTTCGGCGGGATATTCCTTTGACCTGGGAGAGGATTTTGATCTGGAACCTTCGATATTACTGAAATATGTAAAACCGGTTCCCCTGCAATTCGACGGGGGGATTCGCCTTGTTTATAAGGAATCGGTTTGGGCCGGAGCAACCTACCGTACCATGGATGCCTGGGCCGCTTTTGTGGGATTCAATTATGAGAAAAATCTGACACTTGGCTACTCCTACGACTTTACTACTACCAACCTGAAAAACTATAGTTCCGGAACACATGAACTGATTATTGCTATCCGTTTCGGACACAGGGAGTTGAAAAACGACCAAAAAAGCCGGATTCAGTAGTTCCGTTCTGAATATTCCTACCTTTGCCCGAAATATTTCTGACATGACCATTGAAAAAGACAAAGTAGTTTCTGTATCCTATACTTTATCCTCTCGCCGGACCACATCAGAACCGGAAAATATTGTAGAACGTACCGAGGAAGGACATCCCTTCACCTTCCTTTTCGGTCATGGCGGGATCATAGAAGGATTTGAAAACAACCTGAAAGGGAAAAAGGTTGGTGATACTTTTGATTTTCATATTGAACCCGCTAATGCATACGGAGAATTCGATGAAAAGTATCTCATCCCCGTACCCATTGAAGCGTTCAAGAATGAGAAGGGTGAGGTAGACCGTTCAGTGCTGACCGTTGGGAAAACGCTTCCCATGATGGACAACCACGGAAATCATCTTCAGGGAATCATTAAGGAAGTAAAACTGGAAAGCGTTACGATGGATTTCAATCATCCGATGGCTGGACTGGAATTACATTTTATAGGTGAAGTTCTGGAGATCCGGGCTGCCAGTCCGGACGAGCTGAGTCATGGCCACGTACACGGACCCGGCGGTCACCATCATTAGAACGCCCAGCGTACACTTACCGCTCCGTCCCAGAACCGGAATCCCTTATTCACCAGATCAAAAAAAGGTTTAACATCCAGGCTCCAGTTCAGCGGCGTTCCTGACTCGTGAAAATCCAATCCGAGGATCATATCAATTCCGACATTGTATACATTCTCGGCATAAAGTATCTGTTCCCTGGTTTTATAATATCCACTGGTGTAATATGCGAGGTGCACACCGCCTCCGTAAAAAACAGCCGCGCTATTGGAACGCAAAATATTATAGTTATGTCTTTCGTATAAGGCCGTTAGCCCTGCTCCTTTCTCCTGCCACTGCCAGGCGAGGATACCTTCAAAAACGTCTCTCTGGGAAAAGAAGAACTTACAAGAAGGCCCGACCCCGAAACCAATTCTGGCTCCAACAGCCGTAGTGTAGGGCTGGGCGTGCAGGCAGAAAACTGCACCCATAAAGAACAAGAACAATAATCTCTTCAACTTCTACTTTTTAGCGTTAGCCAGAAGATATTCACGGTTCATCCGTGCAATATTTTCCAGAGAAATACCCTTCGGACATTCTGCTTCGCAGCTTCCGGTGTTCGTACAGTTCCCAAAACCCTCCTCGTCCATCACCTTCACCATATTCAGTACCCTGTCTTCTCTCTCTACTGCACCTTGCGGAAGCAGTGCAAGCTGTGAAACTTTGGCCGACACAAAAAGCATGGCCGAGGCATTTTTACAAGAAGCCACACAGGCGCCGCAACCGATGCAGGCGGCAGCAGAAAATGCATTGTCCGCATCCTGTTTGGGTACCGGAATAGTGTTGGCATCCTGGGCATTTCCTGTGTTGATTGAAACAAAACCGCCCGCTGAGATGATCTTATCAAATGGTGTACGGTCTACTACCAGGTCCTTTATCACGGGAAAGGGGCTGGCTCTCCAGGGTTCCACTACTATTGTTTCGCCGTCGGAGAAATGGCGCATATGAAGCTGGCAGGTGGTGGTTCCGCTCTGCGGTCCGTGCGCTCTTCCGTTGATATACATACTGCACATACCACAGATTCCCTCCCGGCAGTCGTGGTCAAATGCAACGGGCTCCTGTCCTTTGGCAATGAGGTCCTCATTGAGTACATCGAACATTTCCAGAAAGGACATATCCGGAGAAATATCTTTAAGGTTATAGGTGACAAAATTTCCGGCTTCCTTGCTGTTTTTCTGTCTCCAGACTTTCAGTGTAAGATTCATACGCTCATCTCCTTTTTTGTTTATTTATAACTACGCTGGCTGGGCTTCACCACCTCGTACTTTAATTCTTCCTTATGCATTTCCCACTGGTTACCCGGCTTATATTCCCAGGCGGAAACATACATAAACTTGTCATCCTCACGTTGGGCTTCTCCCTCTTCCGTCTGATGTTCTTCCCTGAAGTGCCCACCACAGGATTCGGCACGGTTCAGAGCATCATAACACATAAGTTCTCCGAGTTCCATAAAATCGGCTACACGCCCGGCCTTTTCAAGTTCAGGATTGAATTCATTAACGGTACCGGGTATACGCACCTCTCTCCAGAATTCCTCTCGCAGAGCGCGGATCTCATCGATGGCCTGTTTGAGTCCGGCATCGTTACGTGCCATGCCGCACTTGTCCCACATGATCTTTCCCAACTTCTTGTGGAAGTGATCTACTGATTTTGAACCTTTGATATTGATAAAATGTTCCAGTTGAGCCTGCACAGCCTTTTCTGCTTCCACGAAGGCTTCATGATCGGTTGAAATTGCTTTGGTAGCAATTTCCTTGCTCAGGTAGCTTCCGATGGTATAAGGGATTACGAAATAACCGTCGGCCAGTCCCTGCATCAGTGCCGAGGCTCCCAGGCGGTTTGCGCCGTGATCGGAAAAATTCGCTTCACCAAGTGCATACAGTCCGGGAACGGTTGTCATCAGCTCATAATCTACCCACAGACCTCCCATCGTGTAATGCACGGCAGGATAGATACGCATGGGCATTTCATAGGGATTTTCCCCTGTAATCTTCTCATACATCTCGAAGAGGTTCCCGTATTTCTCCTCCACCACCTTTTTGCCCAGAGAGATGATCTGCTCATTGGAAGCATTGTGCAATCCCAACTGATTGGCTTTTACTTTCCCGTAGCGCTCAATAGCAGAAGCGAAATCGAGGTACACGGCCATTTTGGAGGTACCTACACCATAACCTGCATCGCAGCGTTCTTTGGCAGCGCGGGAAGCTACATCACGGGGTACCAGATTACCGAAGGCGGGATACCTCCGCTCCAGATAATAATCTCTCTCCTCTTCAGGTATCTGCTTGGCAGGACGGGTCTCACCCTGTTTTTTGGGTACCCATATCCTTCCGTCGTTTCGCAGGGATTCCGACATCAATGTTAATTTCGACTGGTGATCACCGGAGACAGGGATGCAGGTGGGATGGATCTGTGTAAAGCAGGGGTTTCCAAAAAATGCTCCCTTTTTATGCGCTTTCCACGCTGCTGTTGCATTACTTCCCATTGCATTGGTAGAAAGAAAGAATACATTACCATAACCACCCGTGCAGAGGAGCACTGCGTGTCCGAAATGTCTTTCGAGTTTGCCGCTTACAAGGTCACGGGCGATAATACCCCGGCACTTTCCGTCAATATTCACCACATCCAGCATTTCATGACGGGTGTACATTTTTACCGTTCCCTTTCCCACCTGACGTTGAAGAGCGGAGTACGCGCCCAGCAAGAGTTGCTGCCCGGTTTGCCCGGCTGCATAAAATGTGCGCTGCACCTGTGTGCCGCCGAAGGAGCGGTTATCGAGCAACCCGCCGTACTCCCGTGCAAAAGGTACCCCTTGCGCCACACACTGGTCTATGATACTGGCACTAACTTCCGCAAGACGATGAACATTGCCTTCTCGGGCACGGTAGTCGCCACCCTTGATGGTATCATAGAAAAGACGATACACCGAATCGCCATCGTTCTGGTAATTTTTCGCGGCATTAATCCCGCCCTGCGCGGCGATGGAGTGTGCACGTCTGGCAGAATCCTGGAAACAAAAGCATTTTACAGAATAACCCATTTCCGCCAGGGACGCGGCGGCAGACGCACCTGCCAGTCCTGATCCCACTACAATAACCTGCAGGTTACGCTTATTGGCAGGATTCACGAGGGGAACGGTAGAGCGGTACTTTGACCACTTCGTTTCGAGCGGACCTTCAGGGATCTTGGAATTTAAAGCCGACATAATAATTGGATTGAATAGTTAACTGTTCAGAATATCAAAGGTTCCAGTTCAGCAGATCGAACCCGGCCAGGTGCGAGAGGTAGAACAAGATGGGAAAGGAAGCGAAACCAAGACCCACCAGGCCAAAGGCGAAAAAGCTTCCGGCGGTTTTAAGAACCGGCGAATACTTCTTATTGTTCACTCCCAGTGACTGAAACGCGCTCTGGAATCCGTGGTTCAGGTGAAAAGAGAGGAAAAGAATAGAAATCGTGTACAGCAATGCGTACCAGGGGTTACTCATAGCCTCTGCCACCTCCTGCGCTACCGTTTCTGCGGCACCCGGGCCTACTTCACCTGTGATGCGATAAGGAACAAAAAAGTTATACATATGAACCACGATGAAAAAAAAGATCACACTTCCGGTAATTCCCATGTTCCGCGAGAACCAACTTGAAGTTTGCGCGGTTCCAGAAACTAAGTAACCAACAGGCCGTGCTTTCGCATTCTGCCGGGTCAACTGGATGGCCTGCCACACATGGGTAAGAATAGCGGCGAAAAGAACTACCTCAACAATCCGGATGATGAGGCTGTGTACCATATTATGCGATGCCTCATTGAAAGCCTCCCCCCCGTCGCCGGCAAAAAGCAGAAGATTCGTGTAGAGATGTTCGACTAAAAAAAGGCAAAGGAAAAGACCTGTGCAGGCCATGATCACCTTCTGGCCCAGCGATGAAGAAAGAAACTTGTTCATAAGGAGCAAATTGATTGGCGTACAAATGTATGTACCGGGGTTAATAATGCAAAAGGAAAGCAGCGGGAAGATGTGAACTTACAATTACCTGTATTTCAGGTTGTTACAAAATAAAACGCCCCCTCCAAGAAGCTTATGGGGGGGGACGTGGTGGTGATGGAGGGAATCGAACCCCCGACACAAGGATTTTCAGTCCTTTGCTCTACCAACTGAGCTACATCACCGAATTTCGGGTCGCAAACCTAGCCTTTTTTTGGGTATTGGCAAAACGGGGAATAATACTTTCCTGAGGCTTCGTACATTTATTATATGCTCATTCGTCTTGCAATTTTCCTTCTACTTTTCCTTCTTTTAGATGCCTGCGGCGAGCAAAATGAAGGCACTAAGATTTTCCTTTATCCCGGAACGAAGAAAGTGCAAACAATTGTTCAATATGAAGACGGGAGAAGAAACGGGGCCCATAAGGAATATTACAAGAGCGGGCAGCTCAAGATGATTCGGTATTATGTGAATGACACGCTGCGTGATTCTACAATCTGGTACTACGAAAACGGGAATTTGCAGACCATCCAGATCCTGATCAGGGGAAAAAAAGAAAGGTGCTGGAAGAATTATAATAAATCAGGACAAGTAATTTCCGAATCTCATTATGAGGATGACCGACTCCATGGTGAAGTAGTTAAATATTCCTATAAATCGCGGAAGGTGCTGAAACGCTACAGGTACCAGCGGGGGCGCCTGGACGGGAAGCAGGAAGTGTTCTACAATAACGGCACTAAGAAAAGTGTAACGTACTATAAAGCAGGACAACCTCTTCCGGGTACGGAAGAATGGGACGGTGCCGGGAATCCCATCAACAATAGTTTCAAAATTTATGTTCAGGAACAAAACAGGGTTAAAATGGAGAACAAACTTCGTTTTCTACTACGGCTTGAGAATCCACAGGAGTCGGATGAAGTTTACCGTGTACAGTACAACCCGAATAATAAACAGGAGTGGAGGTCAAAAGTTCTCTTGCGAAATGGCTTCTATGAACTGGAATTTTCTGTTTTCCCCGGGGATTACGTGATGGAAAATGTTAAAATTGAAGCAACCCGAAAGTCCGGGATGGGCAACACCCTATTCAGCAGCACCAGTTTTAACGCCGCGGCAAACAATTATTAATTCAAAACTCCCTCAGCCGCTGCTGAAGTCCGAAATTTCCTGGAGCGTAGATCAATCCAGTCTGGAGCAACTGCTTCGCCCTTTTATAGTTTCCCTTTTTATAATATGCGGAGGCGCCTACAGAATAAGCACGTTCCACTAAGAACGGCTTGTAAATACTTTCCGGAATCTTCCTGCACAACTCTTCGAATTTCGCCAGGTGCATTTCTCCTTCAGAAATATTATTAAGAGCGAAACTCTTGAATGCAAGATCCAGCAGGCAGTCGGCCCTGAATCCGCTGAATCTGTTATTGGAATTCATGAATGGAAATAAATTACTGAACTCTTCACTAAGTTTCAGAAGTTCACCGGAATCCTCCGTAATGCCGGTTAATTGATCAAAGTACTCATAGACCAGGCCATGCAATTGGGTATTGGCCGGGTTTGCATCGCAGGCTGCTTTCAGATGACCAGTAATGTATGATTTATCCTTCGAGGTCATACTGCCGATGCGCGCTAATTCATAATGAAATACAAAATCAATTTCCTTCAGCAGGGCTGAATCCTTCAATGCCGACCGAACAAGTTTATAGGATTGCTCATACATAGCATAGTCGGAACGGTTATTGAGCTGCTCCAGGGTCATCCGGTAAAAAGCGTTCCGGATATTCTCCTCTCCCACCGCCCGGTCTCCGGCTGTAAAATACCGGCACATTATCTCCAGGTACTTCGCATCTTCCTTTCTGGTAAAATTGCAGCGGTCGAGTTCAAGTCCAAGCACCATTCGAAGAACCATGTTCTGCCTTTCCCTTTTGTACAGGTAAGCAGCTTTCATAAAATACTTTACGGAAGCGGTGTCTGCACCTGCCGCCGAGGCATACACACCGAAGTTATTATACTGCAAGGCGGCCAGCTGTATGAGGCTGATGTCTGATGAAGAAAAAAAGTAGCGGTTGAACACCTTGCTCACTGTAGACGTATCCAGTTCTTCGCGGACGATAAGTTTATTTAAAACCATTGCACTCACATATTTCTTCATGAATTCTTCACTTACTCCTGCGTAGCCGTTCTGCGGGCTGGTTGTTTCGATGATGATCTTTTCTTTATCCGGATACGCCAGGAGGTACACATGCTCCGGGGCTTCGTATATTTTATATGGGATACCCAGTTTTGAAAAAACAATTGCATACAATGCCGAGGCCGATACACAATTGTATGCTCCTTTTTCAAGCAGGGCGGAAAAAGAATTTTCCAGGCTGTACACCTTTAAAAAGGTGTTATGTACGTGCTGATAGACGTATTTGATCTTCTTTTTCGGCGATCGCCCGGACAGCTCCTTTTCCATTTCCCGGACACATTCATTAATTCTTTCTGTTGCGATACCCAGCGGATAACTTTTCCCGTCTGCATAAGGAGTCAGCAGAAAGGCGAGTATTTTCATTGGGTCGGTGCTGCCTGCATGATCACGAAAAAGTTCACGTTCGGCATCGTCGCGAAAGCTCAGATCAGAAAATCGAACGATCTGTTCGTCGGTACCTGAAAACAGGGGCAGAAAACAGGCACTAGTCAACAACAGAAAAAACAGCGTTCTTAGCATATAGCAACAGCCGGCATTACGTTCAACTGCTAAAATAATGCGATTTCGGCTGGTACCTACTCTTCCACTTCAAATTCCTGTGATACAGTAACCCCGTAATCATCTACCAGAGTGATGATATGACTACCTGGTCCGGGGGCTATTTCCATCTGATGAAATTCCCTGGTACTGCCAAGGAACTGATCATCCAGGTGCCAGTGCACCACGGCATCGCTGCGGCGATGTACCACCTCAAATACTGTTCTCCCCAGGCTGCCGTCTTGTGTAACCGGCACCTTAATCCTGCTCCCTTTTTTGGGATACACCACATACATATTGTTCTCCTGCTGCCGGCTCACGCAAGTGGGAAGGAAGCGCGGCAGGGTTTCGTAGGAAGGATGTTTATACTTATAATACTTCTCCATCAGCGGGGGAAGAACGAAAAATACTTTGTGCTTCATTTTATCAACATCCTCGCATTCGCTGTCGGCCCGGTACCTTCCCGTACGGTCGAGGTGAATTAACTGATGATAGGGACAAGCCGTAGTTCTCAGACAAGTGCGTGGTACCTCGGCATAGTCCACCGTTTCGCAATATTCTGATGCACGGTGTCCGCTCTGGCGGCAGATCCTCACCTTATCCATATTTCTTTCAGGTTTGCGGAACCATCCATGCCTTGGCAATCCGGAAAAAACATCAAATAGCAGCGGCGCCGCAGCCTGGATACCGGTGATACCGGGTCTGCCTTCACCATCGGCATTCCCGACCCACACACCCACCACGTAACCGGGTGTTATCCCCACGGCCCAGCCGTCGCGGAACCCGAAACTGGTGCCGGTTTTCCAGGCTACTTTGCTGCTGGAAGAAAAAGCCTTCCAGTTCAAATCCGCTTCCGGCCTGTTCACTTCCACCATGGCATCGAAAGTGGTATAGATCACCGCCGGATCCAGCAAAGGCTTAGTCTCCTTATTTTTTACCTGTCCTGTTACATAAACATTCTCTGCCCAAACACCCGGTTGGTAGACTGGATATTGCTTTAGCGTTCTGGCCATACCCGCATAAATGGTGACCAGGTCCCATAGGCTGGCTTCCGCTCCACCGAGGATCAGAGAAAGTCCATATTCATCCGGGCTTCGGTGTAAGGTGGTCATGCCCAGATGCTGCAGGCGCCGTTGAAACTTTTCCGGACCGTAGTCACTGAGCATGCGTACAGCGGGGATATTCAGTGAACGCGACAATGCCTTGTCAGCGGAAATCGCTCCATCGTATCCGGCATTGAAATTCTTTGGTGAATATCCCCCGATATTGGTTGGCACATCCGGTACAATCATTTTCGGCATCAGTTTTCCGTCCTGCAGCATCTCGGCGTATAAAAAGGGTTTGAGAATACTGCCTGTGCTCCTCGGCGAAGTGATAATGTCCACATCCGTTCCATGTTCTCCGGTTCCGTCCTCTGTATTTCCCACATACGCCACCACCTCGCCCTTCTCAACCGAAATTACGATCACCGCAGCATTATTGATATCATTCAGCATGAGGGTACGGTGATGCCTGTCCACCAGCTCCAGCACACGCTGCTGCAACACTACATCCACTGTGGTCCGGATCACTTTACCCTTTTGCCCGTCTGCTATCGCTTTTTGAAGTAAATGTGGTGCATATTTTGGGAGAGGAAATGGTTTTTGAGGAAGAGGTTCGGCAATGGCCAGCTCATAACCTGTACTGTCAATAATTTTCGCGTCCAGCAGCCCTTTGAGTAGTCGGTTTCTCTTCTTCCATAGCTTGTCCTGATTCTTGCCGGGATAGATGAGTCCGGGTGAATTGGGCAATACAGCCAGCGTAGCGGCTTCCGCCCATGAAAGATGTTCTGCCTTTCTTCCGAAATAACGCCAGGCCGCCGCGTCCAATCCTACCACATTCCCGCCGAAAGGAGCATGAGAAACATACATCGCGAGAATCTCCTCCTTACTGTAGCGCATTTCCATTCTCAAAGCCCACAGCATTTCCACTCCCTTTTCCCAAAGATTTCTCGAACGGTTGCCGCGCACAATACGTGCCAGCTGCATGGTAAGCGTACTTCCTCCGCTGACAATTCTTCCTGCGGAGATATTCTGCCTGGCCGCCCGTCCAAGAGAGCGCAGGCTGATGCCGGGATGATCAAAAAAATTACGATCCTCAAACCGGATAATACATTCCCTGAACTTCACCGGCACTTCCGGATTTTCCGGAAAACGCCACTGTCCGTCGTCCGCGATTTTTGCCGAAAGTAAATTCCCTTCCCTGTCTAACAAAATAGTGCATGTGGGGGAAGTAAACAGACGTTCCGGAAGACAATGATAGAACCAGAAGGAAAAAATCAAACCAATGACCAGTATAGGATATTTCCATTTCCATATCCACCGGCCTGTATTTCGAAAAAAATTTCTCATTGACCTTACAAAGTTAATCAGAACCGGCAGGCTCATACCCGTTGATGAGCGAACGGAAAACACGGACTATCAAGCGTTTTGTATCTTTGATTAAGCGCCGGAATTCAGAAAATGCGGATCTCGCAACTCATATACATCCTACTGCTGTTCAGTAGTTTACAACTCACGGCACAGCAGTACAATTTTTCACGTTTATCCCTGGAGGATGGGTTGGCGCAAAGCCAGGTTTGGACGATGCTGCATGACCGGCGCGGTCAGGTATGGATGGGCACACGGGGAGGCGGAATTTCCGTGTATAACGGAATGGGTTTTAAAACATACACCCGCAACGACGGACTTCCCAACAACCATATCTGGAGCATTGCAGAGGACAGTGAAGGCAATATATGGGCAGGTACGGATGAAGGGCTGGTACGTTTCAATGGACTCTATTTCGAGAAAATAAATCCGACCGCCGCAGATCTTATCAAAGAGATCCAGTCACTGGCATTTGATGCCGGCGGAACACTCTGGATCGGTACCGTGAATTCCCTGGTTCTGTTCAACGGGACCAGCTTCCGCGTGATCCGGGATGAAAACGGGAAGGATTTGAAAAATGTTTCCAGTATCCTTCACACAGAAGAAGGCGCGCACTGGGTGGGAACATCGGACGGTTTGTACGAATGCAGCAACACCGGTGTAAAAAAAAGGTACGGTAAAAAAGAAGGACTCCTGGATTCACAGATCCAATCGCTCTGCGCAGATGCGAAGGGAAATATATGGATAGGAACCTACGGCGGGGGGGTGTACATTTTCAATGGTAAACGCATTTATCGACCTGAAGACGCGCATGGGCTGCGTTCCAGGATCGTGCATCATCTTTTCTTTGATTCAAAAAAAACGGTTTGGATATCCACCCAGGAAGACGGTCTATTTCGGTTCAACCCTGCTGACAGCAGCATTTTGCATCTGACACAGAAGGATGGACTGAGCGTTGATCACGTGAGGGTTACCAGTGAAGACCGATGGGGAAATTACTGGATAGGAACCTCGGGCGGCGGGGTGAATAAATACAGTGGTCAGAAATTCATCCGATACGACCAGGGAAACGGGTTACCTGACAAATTCACAGGATCCGTACTGATGGATTCCGAAGGACGGGTATGGACCGGTGCAGGAAGTAAAGGCATTTGCGTTCTGGACAGCGGCCTATTCAGAAATTTTTCCTCTCAGAATTCCTTCAAAGATGTGAAAGTTCGTTCCATTCTGGAGGGACCCGGTAAGCATATTTGGTTAGGAACGGAGGGGAATGGCATTTTCATTCACGATTCAGGCACATTTATTCCCGTGCGGGAGCTCAATGGCAAGTTCATCAAAGACATGCTGATGGACGACAGTTCCCGCGTGTGGGTAGCTACAGCCGGGGGTGGGATATTTATCCTAACCACAGACTCTACCCATATGATGGTGGAAGAATTTCAGACAATTACCACACGAAAGGGGCTTCCAACTAACCGGATCAATGCTCTGCACCTCGACCGCAAAGGAAGGATTTGGTTTGCCACGGACCAGCACGGTGCCGGTTATATCCGTAACGATTCGGTATCGCTTATTTACGACCGTAGCAATGGATTATCGTATGACGAAATTAATTGCATTTCAGAAGACAAATACGGGAACATCTGGCTGGGAACATCTGAGAAAGGTATCAATATCGTACCGGAGGATGGGAATACGGACGGCATAGATACTATTGACCTGAATGACGGACTGACAGGATCCAATGTGTATTTTCTGGTGCCGGACACCAGCGGCAATATGTACGTTGGCGCCGGCCGCGGGGTAGATTATCTCATCATGTCCCCTTCCGGAAAGATCACTTCGATCCGTCATTTAAAATTCGGCGAAGGACCCTCCGGAGTTGAAGCTTCGCTCAATGCTGCAATCCTGGACACGAAACAGAATCTGTGGTTCGGCACAGGAACCGGCCTTATATGTTATTTTCCAAACAGTAGCATAAAGAATACGGTTGCGCCTGTTCTGGCTGTCACAGGAATTCAGATTTTTTATAAGCCCGTGATGGAGACCCGTTTCGCCGGCCGCCTGGGAAGCTGGTTTACTCCAGGCCTCCATTTGATTTTAAATCCCGATGAGAATCATGTAGGATTTGAATTCTTCGCCGTGAATATGCCTGCACCGGAGGCGGTAATGTATTCCTGGATTCTGGAAGGCATGGAAAAAAAATGGTCGCCGTACACACATAACCGGAACGTTACCTATTCTAACCTTCCTCCCGGCGACTACACATTCCGCCTGAAAGCGGTGAACGAAGAAGGTATTGAATCGGAGGAATTACAAAGTATTTCATTCACAGTGCTTCCCCCGTTTTGGAGAACCTGGTGGTTCATTGCACTGATCACCGGATCAGGAGCAGGCGTTATTGCGCTGGTATTTTACCTGCGGCTGTCTGTAGTAAAACGCCGCTCGGAATTATTGAGAAAGCAGCTGGAAATGGAAAAGAACACGCTGGAATTGGAGCAGAAAGCGTTGCGTTTGCAGATGAATCCACATTTCATCTTTAATGCTCTGAACTCGATTCAGTCTTTGATTTCGCAAAAGGACGAAAAGACGGCACGACTCTATCTGGCAAAATTCTCCAAACTGATGCGAATGATTCTGGATAATTCCAGGCAGAGCAGTATTTCGTTGCTGACTGAAATACAGACTTTAGAGCATTACCTGTCCATTGAAAAATTCTGTTCAGACGACAAATTCGAATATTCGATCCGTTGCGACGAACACATTCCGAAGGACGAGATTTATATTCCACCGATGTTACTTCAGCCGTTCGTGGAAAATGCGGTGATTCACGGAATTCGTTATCTGGACCGGCCGGGTAAAATTACGATCACCTTTTCGCTGGACGGTCCGATTCTTGAATGCCGCATCAGCGACAATGGAGTAGGCAGAACAAAAGCCATAGAGATTCGTTCGCAGCAGGCCGAGCATCATAAATCAACCGCGCTTATTGTAACACAGGAGCGCCTCGATTTACTGAATCAAAATTCCGGCGTCCAATCACTGGAGATCAATGATCTCACCGAAAACGGAAAACCTACAGGCACCTGCATCGTCATTCGTATTAAACAATAAAGCTTTAATCATTTTGGACTGCCGCTGAACAACGCATGGAAATTCTCTTTCGCACTAAAATTCGTTAGATACTATCCGGATTTAATCAAATGACCAGCTTTGAGCTGGATACGGTTATTTCTCAAGCAGAAAGGACCCGTAAATTTCCTACTTTTGCCTCATGCCTTCCGCCATTATTGTTGACGATGTAGAAAAAGCCCGCACCACCCTCCGCAGAGATCTTGAGGAGTATTGCCCTGATGTGAAGGTACTCGGGGAAGCAGGTGGAGTGAGGGAGGCAATGGCCTTACTGAAAAAATGTGATCCCGATATCGTTTTCCTTGACATTCAAATGCAGGACGGTGACGGATTTGATGTCTTGGAACAAACTTCAGAGAAGAATTTCAAAGTGATTTTTACAACTGCCTCTGATGCCCACGCCATCAAGGCATTTAAATTTTCCGCCGTGGATTACCTGCTAAAGCCGGTAGATCCGGAAGAACTTCAGAAAGCGGTCAGAAAAGTAAAAGACCAGGGGAACAAATCAGACAGTTCAATGCAGTTACTGGCAGAAGCATTAAAGAATATTAAGAAGAAACATACCCGGATCGCCATTCATACATCTGAAAAGGTACACATGCTGGAACTGGATGACATCATCCGGATAGAAGCGGACGGTAATTACAGCCGCTTTTTTTTGACGGGTGGGAAATCGCACCTGGTAACAAAAACACTAAAAGAATACGATGACTTACTGTCCGACAGCGGATTTTTCAGAGTGCACCAAAGCCATCTCGTTAACACCAGACACATCAAAGAATTTATTAAAGCGGACGGCGGCTATCTGTTAATGACTGATAAAAGCCATGTTTCCGTCTCCACGCGTAAAAAAGCGGAGGTGATGGAAATGCTCGAGCAGCTGTAAACCTTTTTAGCGTTGAATACTGAACCGTAAGACGGTTTCTCCACTCTCGCCCTGCAGCCTTAACAGATACATGCCGCAGGCAAACTCCGCTACTGAAATCGTCTCCCTCATTTCACCCGATACATTTCCCAGCGACCGGCTCCACAGTGCGCGGCCGGAAACATCCGTGATCTGAACATTCATCTGCTGGGCCATTCCCGTGCTAAAGTGCATAATGAAACTTCCGTTATTGGGATTCGGATAAAGTCCCGCGGAAAATGGGTCGCCATATTCGGTTATTCCCACATTGATCACTATGCTGGTATCCGAAGATGTAAAACATCCCAGGTTATCAATGATCTCAACGTAAAACGTGTCATTTTGCACGGGCATATACGTCTGCTGTGTTGCACCGGGAATAAGAACGGATGGGTACAACGAATACCACTGGTAATAGTAGCCGGCCTGATTACACGTGAGAATTCCGGTAATAGAATTATACGAAACAGTTGGAACAGGTGGATTCGCATTCACAGTAATGCTTACGGAATCAAGATTAGTACATCCGTTGCCATCGGTTCCTACTACGGTGTACGTTGTATTGGTCACGGGACCTGCTACCGGATTGGCGATGCTGGGATTGCTCAATGTTCCGGAAGGACTCCACAAATAAGATTGTGCCCCGGTGGCATTCAGGGGAGCATTCTGAGAAAGGCAGATTGAATCATCCAGACCCGCAAACACACTCGGCAGCGGATTTACGGTAACCATTTGTGTGCTTTGAGCCGCACAGGTATTGGTATCCGTAATGGTAAGTGTATAGGTGTTTGATGAGGTAACGTTTATAGACTGTGTGGTTTGACCTCCGGGCGCCCAGAGGTAATTGAAATTCGCAGGGCCACTGAGTGTTACACTTCCGCCGGCACAAAACGTTGTGGGGCCGTTGGGGGTAATACTTGGTCCGGGCAACGGAAAAACGGTAATGGTGAGTGTGTCGGAATCAGTGCAGCCGTTGGCATTGGTTATGGTAACCACATAGGTGGTGGTAACGGTAGGATTTGCGATCGGATTGGCAATAGTGGTATTACTCAATCCGGATGCCGGACTCCAGCTATATGCTGTGGCTCCCGGAGCAGATGCATTCAGTTGAACGGAAGCATTAAGACAAATGGAATCATCGGCTCCGGCCGATGCCAGCAGCTGGCAATACTTTATAGTGATGAAATCGCTGCCGCTTCCGGTGCCGGTAGTCTGGCCCGTAACGTATACGTTTTCCTGGGCATCAATGGCAATATCAAAATTAAGATCGGCCCCGTTTCCGGCGCCATTGAAACGCGTTCCCCATACAACAGAGCCGTTTCCGGTTTGCAGCTTAAGGGTATACAAATCATTCAGGGTGGTTCCGAAATTGGTGGCACCTCCCACATAGAGGAAAGTACCGGCAGGATTCAGCACCAGTGATTTTGCCTCGTCAAAATAATTGGAAAATCCGCTGTAAACCGTATTCCATTGCAATGCACCTGCGTTGTCATACTTCAGCACTACGAGGTCCTCGTTGGTCGTGCTGTTCTTTGCTTTTCCCCCCACATAACAATTGCCGGCAGCATCCACTACAATGTCGTTCCCACGGTCCAGCTCTGCAGCTGTTCCTCCGTAGCGCATGGCCCACTGTTGGGTGCCTGAACTGTTCACCATAATGGTGGCTATGTCATAATCAATAATCACCGTGTTGCGGCTGTAACCTGTGATGTAAACGTTACCGGTGAGGTTATCAACAGTAAGAGCGGTTGCCTCATCATCATTGTTACCTGTACCATTATAGCGGTGAGGAGTGCCCCACAAAGCGGTTCCTGCAGCATCGTATTTCAGGGTGGCGTAATCCAGACCTGATCCGGATCCTGTACTGAGTCCGGTTACGTATATATTGTTGGTGTTATCTATATACATGGCGCGGGCTTTGTCGATATTGGCTCCTGTAAAGGAGTAAAGACGAATCCATTGCTGGGTTCCCGCCGAATCGTATTTCACCGTACCATAATCTTCACCCGTACCGGTTGAATTCGTTCCGCCGGTCACATACACATTCGCGCCGGCATCTACCTGTATATCATAGGGATCATCCGTGGAATTCGCCGTTCCGTTAAAATACCTGGCCCAAACCTGTCCGCCTGTAGCACCGTTATATTTAATAGTCACATAATCATAATTGGTTGCGTAGCTCCATCCCACCACATACACGTTACCCGCCGCATCCAGTGCAATACCTCTTCCCTCGTCGAGTCCGTTCCCGGATCCATTAAACGTGGAAATCCACTGCTGAACACCTGCGGAATTGTACTTTATGGTCACAATATCGAAGTTGCTGGTGCCCCTCCCAATCCCTGTCACATACACATTTCCGCTGCCGTCCATCACCATTTCTACAGAACGGTCAATATTATTGCCTGTGGAGGTGTAGGTCTGGCTCCACAGTATACTCACCTGCGATGCGCAAGTCATTGAAATACAGACACTAAGAACAAGGGGTAGAATCCTCTTCATATGGAATCCGGTTTAAGGGTACCAAATATACTAATAATATGAAATTCCGTCATTTATAGACGCCATCTGTGTGAATTCCGTTGCCTTACGGCATCCTTTTTGGAAAGTACCCGTACATTTAATCATTCACAGAAGCGCTATGTTTAAGACAAGAACCACCCGGGTTACGGCAGCCATATCTGCCCTATTTCTTTTTTCCGCCGCGTATATTTTCAACGGTTCGGAGGTTCGTGATCAGGTGATGCTGAACCTGGTGACCAGCAGTTTGAACTCGGTTCATTACTCCCCGAAGAATTATTCGGATGATTTTTCAGAGAAGCTGTTCGACATGTATCTGGAGCGGTTGGATTACAGTAAGAAATTTCTGTTGCAGGAAGATGTGCATCAATTGAAAAAGTACCGGCTGTTACTGGACGATGAACTGAAAGCAGGCACCGTAAATTTTTTTGATCAATCACATACGCTCATGCAAAATCGCGTGAAGCAGTCGGAAGTGTATTATAAAGAGGCGTTGGAAAAGCCGTTTTCCTTTAACGGGGATGACGCGATTGAAACAGATCCCAAAAAACTACTCTATCCGGAAACCACCGCACAAATGAAAGCCGCCTGGTACACGGCCATGAAGTACCAGGTGATGCTGCGCCTGGCGCAAATGATTGAAGACGAAGAAAAAAAAGACAGCACAAAAAAGTTTGATCTTAATTCGCCTCGTTTTGCGGAGCTTGAGAAAGAAGCACGGGAGAAGGTAGGAAAAACCAATGCCGATTACTTTTCCCGTCTGATGAAGATTAACCGGTACGACCGGTATTATATTTACCTCAACTGTATCGCCAATCTTTATGATCCACATACAGAGTTTTTCCCGCCCAAGGACAAGAAGAATTTTGACATCCAGATGAGCGGACAGCTGGAAGGGATCGGCGCCCAGCTAAATGAGCGTGACGGGGCAATTAAGGTTGCCAGTATTGTGCCGGGAAGTCCTTCCTGGAAACAGGGACAACTGAAGGCGGGTGATATTATAACCAAAGTGGCACAGGGCGCGAACGAGCCGGTAGATATAACGGCGATGCGGCTGGATGACGCGATTGAACTGATCCGCGGAAAAAAAGGAACGGAAGTGCGGCTCACGGTTAAAAAACCTGATGGCAGTATTCTCGTGATTCCCATTATCCGTGATGTTGTAGTACTCGAGGAAACCTATGCCCGGTCTGCAGTGATCGAACAAGGAAATAAAAAAATTGGTTTTATACACCTGCCCGGTTTCTACGCCGATTTCACCAAGGCGAACGGACGCAACTGCTCGAAGGATATGAAATTGGAACTGGAAAAACTGAGCAAAGACAAAGTAGACGGGATTGTGATTGACCTTCGAAATAACGGCGGAGGTTCATTGCAGGATGTGATCCGCATTATGGGATACCTGATTCCTAAAGGACCGGTAGTGCAGGTGATGCAGAGAGATAAAAAGATTCCCCAGGTATACGGCGATGATGATCCGAATGTAATCTACAGCGGTCCGCTGGCCATTATGGTAAACGAGAATTCTGCCTCCGCCTCAGAGATTCTGGCGGCAGCCGTGCAGGATTATGGAAGGGGAGTGATCATCGGAAGCAAGAGTACGTTCGGCAAAGGAACTGTACAGCAATTTGTGAATCTGGATGAATATCTTCTTCCGCAGTTCGACAGTATAGCGCCTGTTGGTGCGGTGAAACTGACGATACAGAAATTCTACCGTGTAAACGGCGGCAGCACACAGCTGAAGGGGGTTGAACCCGACATTGTATTACCGGATGTTTATAAGTACATCACCGACGGAGAAAAAGACATGGAATATCCATTGTCATGGGACGAAGTACGAAAGGCAGACTACTCCCGATGGAATGCTTCCCCGAACATACAGCAACTCCGTACGAAAAGTGATGCGCGGGTAAAAGATGAACCCCGTTTCCGGCTCATCGGAGAGTGGGCTGAACAGCTCAAAAAAGAAAGGGATATAACCAGGTACTCGCTTAACCTTGCGCAGTATCTGAAGGAGCGCAAAATGGAAAAGGAGCAGAACAAGAAATACGATAAGATCACGGAAGAAAAAGAAATGAAGATTTCCTATGCGTCGGCCGACCGCTTACTCATTGAGAGCGATTCAACGAAGAACGACCGGCACAAGGAGTGGCATAAAAGTCTTAAAAAGGATGTATACGTATGGGAAACGCTGAACGTGCTGGGAGATTGGAAGTAGAGGTAGTCAGGGCGTGAGTTCACCACGGAGGTTCTGCCTGAGCAAGCGAACAACTTTGCGCGGCTCCTTTTCTTTTCCTAGCAGGAACATCAGCTTTGTAAGTGCGGCTTCTGTGGTCATATCCCCGCCACTCGTAACTCCGATCTTTTTCAGCCCGGCCGAAGTGGCATATTTTCCCTGAACCACGCTCCCGGCATTGCACTGAGTAATATTAAGTACAATAAGACCCCCTTTGATTGCGGCCTCCAATGCATCGAGAAACCATTTTTGCGTGCTGGCGTTTCCGGAACCGAACGTTTCGAGGATCACGGCCCTCATACCCGGCGTCTGAAGAACGGACTTCACCAGTGCAGGACCAATGCCCGGAAACACCTTCAGTATGGCCACTGAAGGATCCATGCGTGTATGCACCCTGAGTTTTCCTTTCGGCTTCTTAAGCAAAGCGGCGGTGTTGAATTTAAGATGTACGCCCGCTTCCGCGAGTTCAGGATAGTTCGGCGACTGAAAAGCGTTAAACTGCTCCGCATTGTACTTGTGCGTACGGTTACCACGGAATAATTTATACTCAAAATAAATGCATACTTCACGAATACCCGGTTTGCCTTTTGTTCCGGCCCCTGCGATCTCTATGGCGGTAACGAGGTTCTCCTTTCCGTCTGTACGCAGAATACCAATGGGCAACTGCGAACCCGTGAAGATGACCGGTTTGGCCAGTCCTTCAAGCATAAAACTCAGCGCTGAAGCGGAGAACGACATCGTATCTGATCCGTGCAGGATTACAAAACCATCGAACCGGGAATAATTTTTTCTTATTACCTCAGCCATTTCAACCCATACCGCGGGTGACATATCGGAGGAGTCCAGCGGATGCTTGAATGCATAACTCTCCAACTGCACTCCGGTTTTTTTCAGCTCAGGCACTTGTTCGCTGAGCCGTGCAAAATTAAAAGGACGCAGCTGACCGGTTCGCTGGTCCTGCATCATGCCAATGGTTCCGCCGGTATAAATGAGTAAAACTCTGGGAGGTCTGGCCATAGATACAAAGGAAGCTTTATTTCCCAAATATTTTCAGCGCATTTTCAGATGTCAGGGTCGTCACCTCCGCCGCAGTTTTCCCTGTGATCTCCGAAAGTCTTGCAACAACATGGGTTAAAAAGGCCGGCTCGTTGCGTTTACCGCGGTGGGGCACTGGTGCAAGATACGGCGCATCCGTTTCCAGCACCACGGATGCTACGCCCACCTCCCCTATCAGCTTATCCAGTCCGGAGTTCCTGAAGGTAATCACACCTCCGATTCCGAGCATAAAGCATCCCAGTTCCAGCACCCGCCTTGCCTGGTCCGCACTGCCGGAAAAGCAATGAAATATTCCCCTCATACCATCCCAGCGTTCCTCCCGGATTACCTGATAAGTTTCTTCAAACGAATTGCGGGTATGTATAACCACCGGCAGTGAATACCTTCTTGCCAGCCTCAACTGATGCCGGAACGCGTCCTTTTGCTGCTCGTAATACGTCTTATCCCAGTAAAGGTCAATGCCGATCTCTCCAACCGCGCTGAACTTTCTTTTTCCCAACCAGTACTCTACTACCTTCAGATCCTCTGCATACCGGTTGGCAACGGAACAGGGATGCAGTCCCATCATGGGAAAACAACTTTCCGGGTATTGGTCTGCCAGCATGAAGAGTGCAGGTATCGAATCCCCATCAATATTGGGCATGTAGAACCGATTGACCCCCGCCTCCATGGCACGCCGGATGATCAGGTCGCGGTCGGCATCAAATTCCGGCAAGTAAAGGTGGGTATGCGTATCTATTATCATCCGGGACGAAGATAATAAAATGGGATAAACCTATCTGTCTGTTATCCAACAAATTATAATTATCAGCGATCATCATTTGCGGAACAAAACTTGCTTTGAAATGGCTGCTTTTGGATAACTTTGTCGTCCTTAAGAAATAAAACCATCTAATAATAATAAACAACAAAACACATGAAAAAAACAATTATTTGGACTTTGGCACTTCTGATGTTCGGAAGCATCGCCATTGTCAGCTGCAGTAAGTATGAAGAAGGTCCAAAAATCAGTCTTCGCACAAGAAAGGGCCGGTTGGCCGGTGACTGGAAACTAACTGAAATGCTCGTGAACGGAACGGCTGTAAACCTGAGCGGTTCTACCTACGAATTGAAGATTGAGAAGGACGGAGGATACACCATGATCATGACGGTTCCCGTTCTCGGCACTCTAACAGATGTAGGAACCTGGGAATTCGGCGATAAGAAAGAAACCCTGATCTCAACCAACAGTACCGGCGATAAGGATACATCCACAATTGTGATGTTAAAAAACAAGATGCTGAAACTGAAGGATGAAAGTGGTGGAGATGTTACCATCACAACCTACGAGCAATAAACCACTAATGCTTTAACCAACCCCCGGGCTTCGCCTCGGGGGTTTTTTTATTTTTGTCTGTGCGTTTCCCTGTTCTGGCGGTCATCCTTGCGTTGAGTCTGTGCTCATGTAATAAATATGAGGAGGGCCCGTTTTTTTCTTTTCGGAGCAAGATCAAACGACTGGAAGGATCCTGGCAGATCATGAAGTGGACCATTGACGGAACGGAACAGGATCTGTCGCAAACTTCCTGGCGGCTGAACATTCACCGCTCGGGCAATTACGACAAATTCATCACCTACAACATTCCTCCGCTGCCCTTAACCATTGATTCTGAACAGGGATCATGGGAGTTTGATAAAAAAAAGGAAAATGTTCAGTTTACCGAATCTTCTTCGGGTATGCTCTCGCTGCAGGAGATCATTAAGCTGTACAATAAAGAACTCAAGCTGCGTTATAATGACGGGACGTCCGTTCACGTATTTGAATATTCACTCATCCAGTAAACTATGCGCACTCTTTCCCTTTCCATGCTACTTGTTCTTCTGATCTCCTTCCCAGCCTGTAAGAAGTATGAAGATGGTCCTCTTTTCAGTTTACGCAGTAAAAAAGAACGCATCGCCAATGACTGGAAGATTTCGGGATACTGGGAGAACGGGGTAAACAAGCTCACAGATTTCCAAAACACTTTCCAGGGAGCGAAATATTCACTGACAAAAAGTGAGAATTTTGTTTTTACCTATAAATTATTGGGTTTGATTGATGTAGAACAAAGCGGAACCTGGCATCTCAGCGGAGACAAAGATGCCATTCTGTTCAACCAGACAGCCCCAACTGCCGACAACTGGAGTCTCACCATTCTCCGTCTTAAGGAGCGCGAGTTATGGCTTCAGGAAACAGATTCAGGTACAGTAAAAGAATATCACTTCCTTCCTTTCTAAGGTGCCAAAATTTCTGGTCATCCGCTTCAGTTCTATTGGTGATATCGTACTCACCTCTCCGGTGGTGCGCTGTCTCTCGACACAAATTCCTGACGCAGAGATTCACTACCTTACCAAGGCGTCTTTCAGGCCGCTGACAGAACACCATCCCGCCATCCGGAAAGTGCACACGATTACGCATTCTGTAAGCGAAGTAATTCCCGCGCTTGAAGCAGAACAGTTCGATCACATAGTGGACCTGCATCACAATCTGCGGAGCTGGCAGGTTAAAAGAGCACTGCGTGTTCCTTCCACCTCCTTTCCGAAACTGAATTTTGAAAAGTGGCTGCTGGTTAATGCAGGAATTAACCGTTTACCGGATGAACACGTGGTAGACCGGTATTTCCGGACGGTAAAAGACCTCGGTGTACGAAACGACGGCAGGGGGCTGGATTTTTTCCTCGGAGAAAAAGCGGAGGAACTGCTGGCACGGGCAGGGGTTTCTTTGCCACAGGATTATATTGCAGTAGTTACGGGAGCCAAATTCGGAACCAAACAAATGCCGCCGGAACGGATGGCCGATTTGCTTCGCCGGGTGCAGGCTCCCCTTGTTTTGCTGGGAGGAACCGGTGAAAAGAAAAAAGCGGCGGAACTCAACGCCGCACTGGGTAACACAGCACAGGATCTTTCCGGAAAAACAGATCTTCTCACTTCCGCGGCCATTGTGCAGCTGGCGAGAAAAATACTGACACATGATACCGGTCTCATGCACATTGCAGCGGCATTCAAAAAGGAAATCATTTCCGTGTGGGGCAGTACTGTTCCGGCCTTCGGCATGTATCCCTATTTAAGCGGCACCGGAAAAAAAGGTGAAGGTCATTTATTCGAAGTCAAATCCCTACCGTGCCGGCCCTGTTCGAAGCTGGGATTTGAACAATGTCCAAAGGGGCATTTTCGCTGTATGTACGATCAGGATATTACTGCCATTGCCACGGCACTGAACCGCTGATTGCGATTACTGAAAGAGCGCCTTAAGCTCCGTTGCGTCCTGCGGTTTCATTTTCCCTGAAAGGATCAGGCTCAGCTGACGCCTGCGCAAAGCACCTTCGTATCGCTTCTTCTCCACTTCAGATTCCGGAATCACCTGCGGTACAGGCAGGGGTGCGCCATTCTGATCTACTGCTACGAACGTATAGATCGCCTCATTGTGTTTCTTAATTTCGCCCGTCACATTATCCTCCACAAACACATCAATATACACCTCCATCGAGGTATTAAACGCCCGCGAAACTTTGGCCTCCAATGTAACAATACTGCCCAGTTTTATTGGTTCAGTAAAAGAAACGTGGTTAACGGATGCCGTAACCACCACTCTTTTGCATAGGCGATGCGAGGAGATAGCGGAGGCAATGTCCATCCAGTGCAGGAGTTTACCTCCGGCCAGATTACCCAGGGTGTTGGTATCGTTGGGAAGAACGATCTCCGTAAGGACCGCGCGGGTTTCAGATGCTTTCTTTGACTTGTTCATGGCTGGCAATTCATTAACTTTACAGGTATAAAGGTATGGCTTTCCATTATCTCCTTGCGTTGCACATCATATTTATTGTTACCTGGTTTGCAGGTCTTTTCTACATTGTCCGGCTTTTTGTTTACCATGCCGAAACGGTAGATATGCCGGAACCGGAGAAAAGCATACTTCGTAAGCAGTACCGCCTCATGGAGCGGCGCCTCTGGTACGGCATTACCTGGCCGAGCATGATTCTTTCATTACTCACGGGATCCTGGTTGGCACTTCAGAGTTTTTCGGCCTATGTTCAACAACCCTGGTTCATTCTGAAAATGTGCTTTGTAGGTGTGCTGGTGCTTTACCACCTTCAGAATCACTTTCTATTTACAGCATTCAGGGATAAAGATGCCGCATGGAGTTCCTTCCGGCTCCGAATCTGGAACGAAGTAGCCACGTTGTTACTGTTCGCTATTGTGTTCCTTGTAGTACCTAAGAGCAATTCCGGGTGGGTGTGGATGGGAATCGGACTGGTGGCACTGGCTGCGGGCTTATACATCGGCGTTCAGCTCTACAAAAAGAACCGCGAAAAATAAACTACAGAAGGAGACGGTTCTCCTGCAAGTTAATACCGGTGCAGATTGATAGGGTCCGTATTACTGTTGCGCAGCAGGTCAATAATCTCGTCCGGTTTTAATGCCGCAGACAATCCGATGATCTTACCTTCTTTGTTAAGGACCGGTTTGAGTTTCGGACAGGTAGATTTCATGGAGTTGCGGAAAGCATCCGGTGTGGTGGCTTTCTCATCATAAGCGGTAAACCACGGGATACGTATACTCATCAGATTTTTATGATGAATATCCAGCATAAGCAGTTCCCAGCCCAGCACTGTTTTCTGAGCGATAAAGTAATCTTCTTTGAAGGAAATTACTTTCACATTTTCTCCCAGTCTGAAAAGGGGAAGGCTCGCTCTTAGTCCTGTGGAATCCATAAATTCGAAATCCATTCCGCCCGGAATAATCCGGATTACCCCCACTTTAATTCTTCTCTTTGCCGTGCCCTCCAGGGAATCAATCGGTCTCAGGAATTGCTCACAGGATTGCTTGTTAAAAGCAAACAATTTATTTTTTGCTGTATCCGAAGGGGAATGAAAGGAGGTATCGGCCACCACATATTTCAGGTCATCAGGATTTGGCGGGAACCACAGCTGCATCTGGTTGAGTTCGCGTTTCATCACGTCATCAATTCCCACCCATGATCCGCAAACGGAATAGGGTATAGAATCCAGGGGCTTACCCGGAAGACTGGAATGATAAACCGGTACCGGTTCCTTGCAGGATGCGAAGGCTGCCAATGAAAAAATCAGAATCACATACTTCATCATGAAGGGATTTTAACAGGAACGCATCTGGAGTTCCTCCTTTTGGATCATTGACATTATTTAACCAAAAGCCAGACGTCGGGATGAGAGGCTTTGATCCGTGCCAGTTCCGCCAGTGCTTCTTCCCGGGTTTGAAAATTTCCCACTGAAACGTAGCGCAGCGATGAAAACTGCTGTTCCATGATACCGGCTCCTAATCCTTCACTGCTCAGCCTGACCACAAAATTATCTGCATTCTGGGGTACGGCGAAGGCGCCGGCAATGAGGTGGAATCTTCCAGCTCTGTTGAAACGATTCTCCTTCCCGTGGTTCTTCACCACCGTTTTATCCGGATTTGCCGGATTTTCGCTCAGACGAACCACCACCGGAACGGAACCCTCTTCCACACTCATCGTCGTAAAAGCACCGGTATCCGGGTAATTCATTATCGTCTCTTCTTTAAAGTCACTTTCACCCGGCGGGATAAAACTTTCTGTGCGTTCCACAAAAAACCGGGGTTTCAGACTCTTAAACGGATTGAGGTCTGCCCATCCCTGCTGTTCCATTACACTGGTTTGCCATGGAATATATATCAGTGAGGCCAGCAACAGAACAGAAGCAGCCATAGCGACCACACGGGCAGGACGAATCCTCCTTTTTGCTACTCCTTTTTCGATCACCTCCGGTGCGAGCCGGTCTTTAAACTGTTTCTCTACCTTTTTTACCAGCTCTTCACGGCGGATGGGCGGGAACCGGAAAGAATGCAAACCGAAGGATTCCGGCAGAAAGCTTTGCCCTTCAGAAGGAGCGAAGATGATTTTACCATCGCGGTCGGAAAACAAACTTCCGATCCGGTTCATAGAAAAACGATCACCCCCATTAAGCGTCCGTTCCATTTCATCAACATAGGTTCTGACCTGGGCGAGTGCTTCTGCAAACGATAATTTTTCTGCTGTAGCAATATGATTGGCAAGAAGTCCGTCGTTGTTTCGCAGATGCCGGTTGAAGGTAAGGATCCGGCAAGGGGGCGTGAACTGATGCGTTGAAGGATTGATCCGGGCCGGTGAGAAATTACTCACAAATCCTCCGAACCCGGGAATGATCACGCATTCGTGGCGGTAAAGCAATTCTTCCAGATAGCGCTCCATTCGCATGCTCAAATTTACATTAAAAAAGGTTTGAAAAGGGTGCAGACCGCCGAAATCAGAATCCCCTGAAAGCCCCTGTTTTCAAGGGATTCAGAGAATACCAGAGATCTTCCGAAGATCCGCAGGTGTATCTATGGAAAAGGAACTGTGTCGTGTAATTCCCACCCGTATTCTGTATCCGTTTTCCATCCATCTCAGTTGCTCCAGCGATTCCAGTCTTTCAAGCTTTCCCGGGGCAAGCGAGGCCAGTTTCAGAAGTACGGAAGAACGATACCCATAGATCCCAACATGACGGAAATACCCGGTTCTCTCACTGCCTTCAGCGCGCACAAAGGGAATAGGCGCCCTGCTGAAATACAAGGCATAACCTTCTTTGTCCATGACCACTTTAATAGCGGACGCATTGTGAATATCTCCTCTCTCCTTCAGCGGTATTGCGAGGGTGGCGATGGCGGTATTTCTTTTCTCCAGGATTCCGGCAAGCAGATCGATCTGCCCGGGTTGAATAAAAGGCTCGTCGCCCTGGATATTTATTACACCCGCCGGACGCGTCCCCTTCCATTTCCGGATTACTTCCGCCAGGCGGTCTGTTCCGGTGAGATGCTTCGAAGAAGTCATCACAGCCTTCCCAAATTCAAGAACATGCTCATAAATCCTCCGGTCGTCAGTTGCCACGATCACATCGGAAAGCGCTTTTGCTTTAACCGCCTGTTCGTATACCCGCCGGATCATCGTTTTCCCTTTGATCTCTATCAGAGGTTTCCCCGGAAAGCGTGAGGAGGCGTAACGCGCCGGTATGATACCCGCGATCTTCATGGTTTCGCGTTATAGTCCATTTCCTCTACTTTATTTCCCTGCTCATCAAAAAACTGCCAATGGCCGCTGCGCTGATCATTGCGGTAAAAACCCTTATACCTCACTTTTCCATTTTCGTAATATGTCACCGTAGCTCCATTGAGTTTTCCCTTCAGGTACACATTCTGACTCCATGGAGATCCGTCCGGATAAAAGCTCATCCAGGTTCCTTCCCTCAATCCGCCTACAACGTATCCCTTTACACGGATTACTCCATCAGGATACTTTTCGAGATAATCAATTCCGTTCAAACGGGGATCATTTGCATCCACACGTTTAGGGCTTTGCACGGGCACTTCCGTAACCGAGATACCTGCTGTGTCTGCCGTGCCCGGCGCATCCTTATCCCCTTCCTCCGGACCACATCCGGGTAGTGAGGCGATCAGCAGTGCGCCGACACTACTTAAAAGTAATCTCTTTAACCAGTGTTCCATCTTCATAAAATTCTATTCTGTTAAGCATTCCGTACGCATCCCAGATCATCCATTTTCCACTCTTTCTGTCCTTCCTGTACCGCCCCCTTGAATTGATCTTTCCGGCACTTCCGTAATCGGTCCACTGTCCGTGCCAACAACCCCTTTTAAACGAAGCGGACACAGAGAGATTTCCCTTTTCATCGTAAAAATACCATTTTCCTTCCGTCTTACCTTTATAGTATTTTCCTTCCGACTTCACTGTTCCGCCGGGGTACCACATGGTACACCTTCCGTGCGGCACCCCGCCTTTATATTCCGTACGCGAAGCACAGATTCCGTTTGGATACCACTCCTCCTGCCATCCGGTTTTTACACCTAGCTTATACTGTTCCATCTTCAGGGGCTTCCCTTCCGCATCAAATGTTTTCCAGAGTCCATGCAACAATCCCTTGTGGTAGCTCCCCTGCTGACGTACAGTACCATCCGGATGGTAGGATATCCATGATCCATCCATCACCCCCTGCCTGTAATAGGCTGTAGAGATCAATTTTCCGTTGCCGGTATAAAAATCCCATACTCCGTGAAATTCTCCTTTTAAAAAAAAACCCTTTTTTATCAGTAGTCCTCCTTCATTAAAATACATCCAGAGGCTGTCGGGTTTACCTTCATTGTAATAACCAGTGGATGCCAGGGTGCCATTCTCATGAAAAAATCTCCAGGATCCGTAACGGAGACCATTGCGTGTAGACCCGCACCTCATGGGCGTTCCATCGGGAAAAAAACTGCAGTTGACCTGCGCCGGGAGGAAAGAAGGAATCAAAAAAAGCAGGAATATACCCCGAATCATTTCTTTCGCTCAATCGAATAATTGACAAGTAATTCAAGGGAGTCTCGGGCATCTGAGGCCGGAAGTTCGTGCAGGATAGTCAGCGCCTTTGCTCTGTATTCCATCATGCGCTCGGTGGCATATTCAATACCTCCGCTTCCCTTCACCAACCGAACGACCTCGTCCACCTTGTGGCTGTCGTGTCCGTAATTTCTGACAATATTGATGATTTTCCTTTGGGTGCTTTTATCCGCTTTAGAGAGGGTATAGATCAGGGGAAGGGTCAGTTTCTTTTCCTTGATGTCGATTCCTGTTGGTTTTCCGATCCCTTCATCATGTCCGTAATCAAACAGGTCATCCTTGATCTGAAAAGCCATTCCGGTATTTTCTCCGAAACTTCTCATTTTCTCTACTACTTCATCACCCGCACCTGACGACGATGCACCTGCGGCGCAGCAGGCGGCAATCAGGGAAGCTGTTTTCTGACGAATGATGTCATAATAGACCGGTTCTTCAATATCAAGTTTCCGGGCTTTCTCAATTTGCAGCAATTCGCCTTCACTCATTTCACGCACGGCTGTTGACACAATCTGCAGCAGACGGAATTCATTGTGCTCTACAGAAAGAAGCAGACCCCGTGACAGGAGGTAATCGCCGACCAGCACTGCAATTTTGTTTTTCCACAGTGCATTCAGGGAAAAGAATCCGCGGCGTTCATTGGAGTCGTCCACTACATCATCGTGCACGAGCGTTGCCGTATGAAGCAGTTCGATGAGGGCTGCCGCCCTGTAGGATGATTCGGTCATGCCTCCCGCTGTTTTTGCAGCAAGAAAGACAAAAAGAGGTCGCATCTGCTTTCCCTTTCTCTTAACAATGTAACCGGTGATTTTCTCCAGCAGGGGCACAGAAGACTTCATGGAAACATGGAATTTCTTCTCGAACTCCTTCATTTCCGAAAGCACTGGTGCTTTGATTCTATCAACAATTCCGCTCATGAATTTCGGTATCAAATGTACTAAATATGAAGGAGCTTCAGTACATTTGTAGCATGTGCCGTTTGCTCATTTTCAGCTTATTGCTGGCAACATTTACCTTTGCCCAGAAAGCTCCGCTCCCGGATCTCAAACTATTGAAACAAGGATTTGGCAGTGAAAAAAAACCACCCTCGCCACCTTCACCCAACAGTCGTAAAGTTTTAAACTCCAGGAAAGGAACCCCCGCAGCGGCATACAACCCGTTCATGCTCCTCCTCAAAGGAAGTATGCTTGCATATCAGCATGTGATCTCTCCTCAATTATCTGCAGGCTGCCTCTATCAGATGACCTGTTCAAATTATGCGAAGCACGCCATTGGGCAATTCGGGGCCATTCGCGGTGTGCTGCTGACAGCAGACCGTCTGACACGCTGCAACCGTGGTACTGTTCGCCAGCTTCCTCCCTTCCGCTTTGCACCGAACGGCAAAGCCATTGACGAACCACGCATTCATTTTGATCAATGAGAAGGATTCTCCCTTCCCTGCTTTTGTGTTGCCTGTTTTATCAGGCCGGGGCGCAGCAGAAAGAACTGGAATTCGCGCGGCACCTCTACAAAAAAGGATATTACAGGGAAGCTGTTCTTGAACTGCAGCTTCTTGCGTCTTCGGATCGCTTTAAGGACTATGATTCACTTTCATTTTATACCGGATTGTGTTACGCCGGAATGGGAAAAACGGATACAGCTATTCAATTATTATCCGGTCTGGTATCCCTTTCCTCTTTTCATACCTGCGGGCTTCAGTATTCTTCGCTTTATTTGCTGGAAACAGGTCGCACTGACAGCGCATTGCAGTTGCTGACATCGGATTTTTCCGGTGACAAACGATCAAAGATCGTATTGGACTTTCAGCGGGATGCGCTGGAACTCCTGATACATAAGGACACCGTTTTTTCGGTGGGTCCGCCGGAGTACCGAAAGAAGCTGGCAGGATATGTATCAACCATGAACCGCTATTCCAGGCGTAAACCCGTGTTAGGCGGGTTGCTCTCAGCGTTGGTACCCGGGCTGGGCAAGGTATACGCCGGATCACCGCGGCAAATGTTCAGTTCGTTTATACCACTGGCAATAATGGGTGTACAATGCTGGGAAGGATACCGGCATCAGGGATTACAAAGTCCCCGGTTCTGGATATTTGGAGCCGCATTCACTGTTTTCTATATCGGGAATATTTACGGCAGCGCGTTAGCCGTACGGATTGCTAAACAAACACAATATGACATCACCAGGGAACAGATCATGGTGGACCTTCGGGTTTCTCTGCATGATCTTTACGGCGGGCTTTGGTAACGAACTCCGGAAAGCAGACAGTCTTCTGGCCGCCGGAAATCATCTCCAGGCTGAACTGGAATATGAGAGAGTATGGTATTATTCACCGGATCCTGATCTCAGAGACCGTGCTTTAATGCAAAAAGGTCTTTCGAAGAAAATGTCTGGTGCTTTTCATGAAGCAGCGCTCACCTTTGCACGGATTCCTGTCAGGGATGGGAAAGATTCTCTGAATTTCTTCACCCATTATGAAATTGCACTCTGTTCATATCTTGCAGGGGATCTGTTCAATGCAGAAGAACATCTGATGCGCTTAAAAGAAGTAGTAAAGAGCCGTGAACTGAAACAACAATCGTTGTACCTTGACGTCATTGTGTTTACTGAAGGAGAAAAATGGGAAACAGCACTCAGCTCCTGGTTGGAGTATTGCAGGGTGAATAAAAAGGACAGCATGACTTTTCATCTGATACGGTCTGAAGAGGAACTGCAACTGAAGAGCGAACGAAAAGCCCTCATTCTTTCTCTCCTGTTACCCGGACTCGGGCAGGTGTATGCCGGCAAAGCCTGGAGAGGGTTATCCTCGCTGGTGCTGGCAGGAATGGCGGTGGGATATGGGGTGCTCTCCGTGTCGCAGGGTGTTTGGCTCACGGCCTTTTTTACAGGATTTACATATTCGGTACGTTTTTATTCCGGGGGCGCGCGCTATGCCATGAAGCTCGTCCACGGGGTAAATGAACAAAAGAAGCGGGAGTATAAGAATGCGGTGCGGGATCACCTGTTAAAGCTCGAAGGTGCCTTTTAGTAAATTTACTCTATGCGGATATTCTTACTACTTCTGATGACTGCTGCGCAGATCGCGGCACAATCGCC
Source organism: Bacteroidia bacterium (assembly GCA_020852255.1). NCBI lineage: Bacteria > Pseudomonadati > Bacteroidota > Bacteroidia > Bacteroidia bacterium. The sequence goes on from JADZBD010000002.1 coordinate 567,521, forward strand.
GCCGCTGCGTATTGAAATTGAAGCAGGGCAAAGCGATGATTACTATGTAGTACCCGCCGCCGGTCTGGGACTGGTGCTTTTCTATGCAAACAACGAAAAACGCGTGAAGGATAAAAACGTATTTACCTTTGAAATGTACAATACCGAACTTCAGCAGACATGGAAAAAGAATTTTCCCGTTACTTCCGGACTGGAATTCTGCAAGTACACTACAGAAGGCAGCCGGCTGTATGTATTGCTGACGGAAGAAAAAAAGAATTCCGTTTTTGAGATCATCCATCTTGATCTTTCCTCCGGCGAAATCATATCCATCACCGGCCGGGTACCATACAAAACCCGATTCGAGGATTTTGTAGTAGTGAGCGGGCTTGCCTATCTCGGAGGCCGGACACTTCCCACCGAAACAACCGTTTTTGCGCGTACATGCTTTACCTATGCCCTTTGCTGCGTGCCGGCATTCTTCGGGGGATTTGAATTTAAATTCCAACCCGTACTTTACGTTGCCGACGTTAGCAACGGCGGACGATCCCAGCCATTGGTACTTCCGTACAGCGGCTCCGCCGCGATCACCGATCTGGCCGCCGACACTATATCCGGACTTGCACAAACCGTTATTCTTCACCGTCCGGATAAAAATGAATTCAAAATGGAAGTAAAGGATTTCCGGGGGAAAGATCTTGCCGGAAGCATCCGGATCAGTTCGGGAGGGAACAACGAACTGTTATACGGAAGAGTGAATCCGCTGGCAGATAAAGGCAAACTGGTTATCGGAACGTATGGTTTACCCGTTAAGTACAAATCGTTCAGTGAACGGCTGTCGAGAGCCTCCGGCAGAACCAGTGCACCTGCCACATCCAACGGACTATTCATTGCAAAAATCGCTGAAGGTGAACAGGAGTACATCCGTTATTATCCATTTTCCGGCTTTCAATCTTTCTGGAACGACACCAAAGATCGCTTCCCGGGGGCGAATGAAAATAAAAAAACGGAAGGTCGCATAGGATATCATCTCCTTGTTCACAATGTGATCGAACGAAACAATGAATATATCGTAATTTCTGAAGCCTACTTTCCCGAATATGAAACACGAACGGATTATTATTTTGATCCGAATGGTAACTATGTTCCACGCACCACACAGGTGTTTGTAGGATACCGTTACACCCATGCCCTCATTGCCGCATTCAGCAAAGATGGGGAGAAGTTGTGGGACAACTCTTTCGAGATTATGGACATTCTTACATTCAATCTTAAGGAACGCGTAAAGGTGATGTTTGAGGGCGACAATATTGTACTGGCCTACAGCATTGCCGGAAGTATCCGTTCGAAAGTTATTTCCGGAAACCAGGTAGTGGACGGGAAACAGACCACAGTAATAGAAACCAATTACCCTGAGGACCTTGTTAAATCATCCTGGGGAAGTGATATGGAATTCTGGTATGATAATTATTTTCTGACCTGGGGATTCCAGCGTATTAAAAATTCCGGTAAGGACGGAAATGGAAAAAACGGCAAACGAACAGTTTTTTATTTCAACAAGATCGCGTTTCAGTGATCTAAGGAAAAGCGGAGGAATGTTAATTCTTCTGCTTCTGGCCGGATGCTTCTGCATGCAGGGGCAGATCCCGTTCATCCGCGCATGCACCGATGCATCGCTGCCGGACTCAATGAAAGGAAAATACCCGGTTGAGATCAGCAGCGGAACGGAGTACCTCCCCTACCTTCGTCCGGACCAGGTGGTAGTCATCCCAACGTCCTTCCTGGCTACTTCCCCCACCAAGGAAGAGATCCAATTCTTCTTCCGGAGAGCGGTTCCCGGTTTACCGGTAAATCCGGACGGTGCTCCCGGTCTGCTGTTTCACCTGATGACAGAGCAGAGCCTGCTCCGGTTCTCCGGGAAGACACGTATTAAGAATGCCGGAAGTTCATCAAAGATGAAGGATCTCTTATCTCAGTATCTGGAATCGGTTCCGGAACTTAAAATCTGGATGAATTCGCCAGCTGCACTGACGCATCCGGACGACAGTATTTCGCTGCCCGGAGAAGACTCCCTTTTAATTTCCGCCTGTGAACAATTGTGGAGAGCCGAAGAATATCCGCTCGCTATCCGGATTGCATTTTATCAATACCATATACTTGGTAACGACACAACGGCACTCTTCCTTCTGACGGAAGGCATTAGAAGGATGATCTACCGTCAGCCGGGTACGGCGTATAAGGGATTCGGATCGGAAGCCGCACGTTCCGTGCTTCGCACAGGAGGCATTTTCCGCGACCTCCGCTTGCTGGAACCCGATACTACCGGAAACAAGTATGCACATGGTGCCTTCACGCTGGCGGCAGGTGCACCTTTGCTGGAAACATACGGAGAGATGATGGAGTACCTCCTTCGGCAGTTCCGTCGTATTCCCGTAAATGAGATGCATTTAACCGCTGCCCTCTGGTACGCTCGTCATCACGGTAAACGGGACTCCTGCCTTCAGCGCTATCTGAAAGAAAAGAACATTCTTCACCATGCCTTTGCAGATGCCATGCTGAACAACCGCCTGCAAGGAACCATCCGGGAGAACAGCCGGGATCTGAATTACCTGTTCCCTCTTGAAAAATACATCCGGGAAGAAAGCGGTCTGAAGAAGCAGGACTCATCCCTCCTGCCATTCGATGCTTCAACAACTTTTCTTAAGACGTTCAAAGGCCCGGTTATATTTCTGGAGGATGTACGGCGCTGGCATCCGGAAGAATACAGGCGTATTGAATATTTCCGGCGTATCTGCGCCGGCCCCCTTATGGAGGAGGTTTCCGAGAGTGAACATTGTACGGGCTTTATACTTAATGCCATTGAAACGGATACTTCCGTATGGCGTAAGAAAAACCCATTTTACGCTGATCCGTTGTTATGGGAATGGATGGAAAAGGAAAATCTGCGCTCCGTTGCTTTCACAGACCCTTACCTGTGGGAGAATCCTGACCGGGTTAAAAATACGATATGGTATTACATCCCGCCCCTCTATCCTTTCCTGATCCCCCGGTATGCACTGGAACTAAAAGACGGATCTCCTTCCTATGCGTACGGAGTGCAATCCATTCGTTTTGATGTACGCGACCCTGTTCCTGTGCGGGTAAGTACAGAAACGCACTGGAAAAAGATCCGGAAGCTTCCTTATGAAAATCTCTTTTACTATGCCTCAGGAGAACTAAAAGACGGGCGCGACAGGAACCGTGGTTTCAACGGCAAGAAAAATGTGTTGTATGCTGAACCTGTTCCGGCGATTCATAATGGCATTTACCGGATCACCTATTCAAGAAGCCTGGGAAAATATTTGCACGCTGAAGCCGGTTTTGGGTATATTTCAAAACGAGGCAGTTTTAACGAAAGCTGGACAGACAGCAATGAGGTGGAATTTACCGGGCATTTTACCTACCTGTCCGAAGGCATTACCTGGAGCCTTGCTCTTACCATGCACAGCAGATCTTCCGGTGTACCTGCTCCTGCCGGACTCTATTACTCACTTGGAACGGAACGGATTCAGAACACCTTTTCAGAGATTCCCGACTCCACCGGTGCCGCCTTAACCTATCGGAATCTTGAAACAGCGTTTACTTTCACGGGGGGAGGAAAGATCATGCTGCATCACTCCCTTCTCATTGACATTGGTGTTAAAACCGGGTTCAGTTTTGGCAATATCAAACCGCTGGCCTCGGCTTCAGCATACCGGGTTCCTCTGAAAAAATATCCCGATTCCTACCTTTGGGATCCCTCGAATGATTTCCATTATTTCGCCAGCACCGACGATGTTGGGGGAACCGGCAACAATTCATTCGCGACCATGCGGCTATTCCACTCTCACTGGATCTTTTATCCGGTGATCCGTGCGGGCTTTCTGTTTTAGAATTTATACCCCTGATACTCTTTGCTGAACTCCACGTCCGGGATGTTCACATTGGCCTGTAACATATGGTATTCGTAGGATTCAAAGAGTCCCTGATTATCATATATTTTGGTGTTGACGGGAAGAAAGGACTTTTTGTTGATCATGATTGTAGTTTTGCGGGCGTAGGCATTCGGAATACGGATTACCTGTCCCGGCTTAACATCGTAAAAATCCTTCATCTTTGTGTTTCCCTCCAGAATCATGTATTCCGCCACTCTTTTTTCCCTGGCTATCTTTAAAAGATTGTCTCCCTTCCTGACTGTATAATCTATGAATGCAAATTCAGGATATTCGAGAGATACGAGCCAACAATCATTTCCGTTCCATGTTGCACTTCCCACCAGCTTTATATGCTTGTTAAAATCATTTCCTGCCCGCTGCATTGCATTCCGTATAATATCTTCAAAGTAGGTAAAGCCGATTTCAAAAATCGTATGATGCTGACCTTCCCGCATAATAGATCCGTAGGGATCGAGGTTAAGATTAAAATAAGGGAATCCACCCGGGTTTACGAGTGCCTGTCCGTTATTCCATCCCTCTTTCCATAAAACTTCCGGTCCATTGAGTTCCAGGTAGATCTTTCGCGGAGACTTTACGTACTTCCCCTGTGAGCCGTAATTCATCAGCTGTCCCTTGATTCGTTCCAGAATTTTCATTTTGAAACGCATTGCTCTGACATTACTCATTGAATCCAGCATTTGAGTAATAACCGTTTTGCAATCAGGTGCTGAATGCGCAGGTACCCCGGATTTCTCAACGGTATAGCTGAAGCCAGTTCCGGCCGTTATAAGCACCAGCAGGATAATGCGGACGGATTGTGAGGTTACTTTCCGTGAAATCTGCATAAGGTCGGAACAGTGCAGGTTTACAGTTTTTGCTTTACTTCCAGTAATTCGTATCCTTCAATAATGTCTCCCACTTTGATATCGTTAAAATTCTGGATGTTGAGTCCGCATTCAAATCCGGCTGCCACTTCCCTGGCATCATCCTTGAATCGCTTCAATGATCCAAGTTCTCCGGTATAGATTACAATACCGTCTCGGATCACGCGTACTTTATTATTCCGGCTGATTTTACCGTCAAGCACCATACATCCGGCCACGGTTCCCACCTTAGTGATGTTAAAGACTTCCCGGATCTCGATATTACATAGGATCTTTTCCTGAAATTCCGGCGCAAGCATTCCTTCCATAGCATCCTTAATCTCATTGATGGCGTCGTAGATGATAGAATACAGGCGAATATCAATTTGCTCCTGTTCAGCCAGTTTACGCGCATTCACGGTAGGACGAACCTGGAAGCCCACGATAATAGCATTAGATGCAGAGGCCAGCATGACATCCGACTCGGAGATGGCACCAACCGATTTGTGAATCACCTTCAGCTGTATCTTTTCTGTTGATAGCTTGATGAGGGAATCCGAAAGCGCTTCGATAGAACCGTCCACATCACCTTTCACGATTACATTGAGTTCCTTGAAGTCTCCAATCGCAATCCTTCTTCCGATCTCGTCCAGTGTGATATGCTTGGTTGTGCGGATGGACTGTTCCCGCTGCAGTTGCAGGCGTTTGGAAGCGATATCGCGCGCTTCACGTTCATCATCCATTACATTGAACCGGTCTCCTGCCTGGGGAGCGCCGGTAAGACCAAGGATCTGAACCGGAATAGACGGACCCGCTTCTTCTACAATCTGGCCCCGTTCATTATACATTGCTTTGATTCTTCCCGAGTAACATCCGGCGAGCATTACATCACCCACCCGCAAGGTTCCTGCCTGTACGAGGATGGTAGCTACATACCCCCGGCCTTTATCCAATGAAGATTCGATGATGGTTCCAGTGGCCAGCCGTTTCGGGTTGGCCTTCAAATCCAGCATATCCGACTCAAGCAATACCTTTTCGAGGAGGGTATCAATATTCAATCCTTTCTTTGCGGAAACTTCCTGACACTGGTATTTTCCTCCCCATTCCTCCACCAGAATATTCATTTGCGAAAGTGCCTCACGGATCTTTTCTGCGTTCGCTCCCGGCTTATCAATTTTATTGATTGCAAACACCATTGGTACACCTGCAGCCTGTGCGTGGTTAATTGCTTCCACGGTCTGAGGCATCACACTGTCGTCTGCTGCCACTACAATAATCGCTACGTCCGTTACTTTTGCACCTCGTGCACGCATAGCGGTAAAAGCCTCGTGACCGGGAGTATCCAGAAAGGTGATCGTTTTTCCGGAATCCAGCTTCACATTATAGGCACCAATATGCTGTGTAATTCCTCCAGCTTCACCGGCAATCACGTTCGACTTTCGAATATGATCCAGCAAAGAGGTTTTTCCGTGATCCACGTGACCCATTACCGTTACAATGGGCGGGCGGGTGATCAGTTCATCCGGCTTATCCTCTTCCTCCCGGATGGCCTCCTGCACATCTACACTCACAAATTCAACCTTGAATCCAAATTCTTCGGCTACAATCACAATGGTTTCAGCATCCAGTCGCTGATTGATAGAGACGAAGAGTCCCAGCGACATGCAGGAGGAAATAACCTGCGCCACGGAAATACCCATCATGGTGGCCAGTTCGTTTGCGGTCACAAACTCAGTAACCTTAAGCGTTTTGGACTCCGTTGCGGTAATTTCCGCCTGCTCCTGCAATTTTCTATTGATTTCCGTGCGCTTCTCCCTGCGGTACTTAGATGCTTTTGATTTTCCTCCACTGCTCAGGCGCTGCAGGGTTTCCTTTATCTGCGCCTGTATTTCCTCTTCTGTCAGTTCCACCTTTTCGTCGCGCCGCTTCCCACGACCCTGCCTTTGTACACCTGCACCGGTTTCCGGTGCTCCACCTTCCTTCTGAATCCGTTTACGCTTCTTTTTCTTGTCTTTCCCGAACGCCTCATTAGAAGATGCCACTGGTTTTTTCTTCTCCTCAACCGGTAAATTGATCTTTGCAAGAATCTTAGGCCCTTCCAGTTTCTGATAATTCGTTTTCAGGAAATTATCTTCCTCCGGTTTCTTCACCTCTACAGGCGGTATAATCACTTCCGGTTTCTCCTCCGGAGTTTCCTCCGTTTTAGTTGCCTTTTTAGTGGTTTTCTTTTTCTTGGGTGTTTCCTCCGGTTCTTCCTTTTTTGCTGTCTTTTTTGCTTTAGATTTTGTGCCACCTACCGCTTCCAGATCAATTTTACCCTTCACGCTTACCTTCACCGCATCGGAATCTACTTTAGCTTTGATTACCTCTTCAGGTTCTTCCTTTTTTGCTTTTTTTGCAGAGGAGTCCTTAATCATGAGTTCTTCCTCCTCTTCCCGGCCCGGCCGCTGCGTAACATCCACATCATCCAGGGTCAGCGACTCTTTTTTCGCTTTCACCGTAGTGGAGATTGTTTTGGCATCCTCCTTATCTTTCTTTTCACTCTGGAATTCGTCCAGAAGCAACTCGTACATCCGCTGGGTGATCTTGGTATTGGGATTACTTTCGATCTTATGCCCTTTGGCGGCGAGGTACTCAATAATGTGGGGCATGCCCACATTGAGTTCCTTCAGAACTTTACTAAGCCTTATGCTGGCGGTTTCTGTCATAGAATGTCTATTCGAATTCTGCTTTTAAAATATTGCGCACTTCTTTCACTGTTTCCTCCTCGAGGTCCGTACGTTTCACGAGATCGTCTACGGAAAGTTCGAGTACCGACTTGGCCGTATCGCACCCGATACCCTTGAGTTCATCAATGATCCATCCGTCAATCTCGTCTGCAAACTCTTCCAGATCCACGTCTTCAGAATCCTCATCGGTATCGCGGTAGACGTCAATCTCGTATCCCGTGAGTTTTCCGGCGAGTTTGATATTATGTCCCCCCTTTCCGATGGCAAGCGAAACCTGGTCGGGCTTAAGATAAACCTCCGCTCGCTTACTTTCATCATCGAGCTTAATGGAGGTTATTTTCGCGGGGCTCAGAGCCCGTTGAATAAACAGGGTAGAGTTATTGGTAAAGTTGATCACATCAATATTCTCATTCCTCAATTCGCGTACGATGCCATGAATACGTGACCCTTTCATGCCCACACAGGCACCCACCGGGTCAATCCGGTCATCGTAGGATTCCACAGCCACTTTAGCACGTTCGCCGGGTTCCCTCACGATGCGTTTGATGGTAATGAGTCCATCAAATACTTCCGGCACTTCTTGCTCGAACAAACGTTCAAGGAAGAGTGGCGACGTACGGGAGAGGATAATCACAGGATTATTATTCTTGAGTTCTACTCCGGAAACCACGGCGCGCACATTATCACCCTTCTTAAAGAAATCCGACGGAATCTGCTCCACTTTGGGAAGGATCAGTTCATTGCCTTCGTCATCGAGCACCAGTAACTCCCTTTTCCATATCTGATAAACTTCACCGGTCACGATCTCGCCGATCCTGTCCTTATACTTCTTGTAAAGGTTGTCTTTTTCCCGTTCCAGGATCTTAGAAACCAGGTTCTGGCGGACAGACAGAACCGCCCGGCGGCCGAAGTCATTAAGATATATCTGGTCGGTCACTTCTTCGCCCAGTTCAAAATCAGGTTCAATTTTTTTTGCTTCGGTAAGGCTGATATGCCTGTTTTCATCATAATCGAAACTATCTTCAGCAAATTCATCATCTACAATCTCTCGGCGGCGCCATATCTCCACATCCCCTTTGTCCGGGTTCACGATGATGTCAAAATTTTCGTCGGAGTTGTAACGCTTTCTGATCATACTGCGGAACACATCCTCCAGGATGCTCATCAGGGTTACGCGGTCGATGTTCTTGATCTCTTTGAATTCTGAGAAGGATTCGATCAGGTTGATGTTGTTCATTGTTTTGTTTATTTGAACGTTATGGTTTTTTTGGTTTGTTTTATTTCCGGGTATTCAAACCGGTGACGTATCACCGGGTCATTCTTCCATTTTGGCTTTTCTTCGATCTCAATTCCCTGTTCATCCGCCGCACTCAGTATGCCCTTTTTCTTCTTTCCGTTTTGCAGCAGTACCTCCACTACGCGCCCCACGTTTTTGATGTACTGCCTTTGTACTACGAAGGGCTCCTCCAATCCTGCGGAAGAAACCTCCAGTTCAAAATCCTCCACATCCCGATCCAGTGTGGCCTCTATCTTCCGGTGCAGTTCGCGGCAGTCGTCTATTCGTACTCCCTGATCTGCATCCACTCTCACAAGTATCCGGTTACCCGGACTCACCTTCACATCCAGCAGGAACAGCGGGGAGCCGCTCAGATGCTCTCTGCAAATTTCCTCCACTCTTTCGGCTGCGATCATTGAACCTTATACAAACAAAAGAGGGGCTTTTGACCCCTCTTTATTATACCGTATCTACCCCGCAAAAGTAGGTATTTCCGCGATCCTAGCCAAATATTAGTCATGATTTTGCCTGTGTTTTTATTACCTTTGCCCCCTCAGAATCAGGTAGATGAAGGTAATAGAACATCTGAAAAAAGCAAAAGGAACGCTTTTCTCCATTGAAATTCTGCCCCCTCTCAAGGGGAAGAGCATTCAATCGATTTTTGACGGGATTGATCCTTTAATGGAATTCAAACCTTCTTTCATCGATGTAACATATCACCGTGAGGAGTATGTCTACAAGAAAAGAGAGGGCGGATATCTTGAAAAGGTGAGTATCCGCAAACGACCTGGAACGGTGGGTATTTGCGCGGCCATCATTAATCGCTATCATGTGGATGCCGTGCCACATATTATCTGTGGCGGTTTCAGCAAGGAGGAGACGGAAAGTGCGCTGATAGATCTTCAGTTTGTCGGCATTGATAATGTACTTGCACTGCGGGGTGATTCCATTAAATCCGAACCTGCTTTTGTTCCGGAACCAAACGGGCATGAATATGCTTCTGATCTGGTCAGACAGATCGTGCACATGAACTGCGGTAAATATCTGCACGAGGAGGTGGAAAACATGGCGCCCACCAATTTCTGTGTTGGCGTAGCCGGGTACCCCGAAAAGCATTACGAAGCTCCGAATATGAAATCGGATCTGAAATACCTTAAGGCTAAGATTGATGCAGGTGCAGAATACATCGTAACGCAGATGTTTTTCGACAATAAGGCCTATTTTGATTTTGTGGACAAGTGCCGTGATATGGGGATCAAAGTTCCCATTCTCCCCGGGCTCAAGATTCTTACCTCCCGGAGTCAGGCGAAGATCCTGCCAAAAACATTTAAGATTGACATACCCGACGCGCTGCTGGATGCAGTTGAAAAATGCAAATCGGATGCTGAAGCAAAAGAAGTGGGAATTGAATGGGCCATACAGCAGAGCAAGGAACTGGTAAAAGCCAAAGCTCCCTGCCTGCATTTTTATACAATGGGAACATCAGAAACTACCCGCCGCGTAGCTAAAGAGGTGTTTTAAGCAGGGCCTGCACATACTTCCCGATCACATCAAATTCGAGATTCACCTTATCCCCTGCCTTCAGGTATTTGAAATTCGTGTGCTCGAAGGTGTAAGGAATAATGGCCACTGAAAACACACCGGGTCCGGGATCTACCACAGTTAGTGAAACGCCGTTCACACTTACGGATCCTTTTGGAATAAGAACATGCGGGAGATCGAAATGAAAAGTAAAGATATGACTTCCGTTGTCTGTCCTCACTTCTTTACAAATACCGGTTCCGTCGATATGCCCCTGCACAATATGGCCATCCAGCCTGTCTCCCACTTTCACACTCCGCTCCAGGTTAACCTGTGTTCCCTTTTTCCAATCTCCCAGCTTAGTGCGACGCAGGGTTTCCGCCACCGCCGTTACAGTATAACTCTCCTCATGGCAACTTACCACGGTAAGGCAAACCCCATCATGAGAAACACTTTGATCTGCTTTTAATTCCGCCGCGAAAGGAGCTGTAAGTGTAAAATGGACATTTCCCGAATCCGTCCGGATTCCCGTTACCTCTCCCACACACTCCACTATACCGGAGAACATTAATTATTTTGATTGAAGAAGGTGAACAAAACCGGTGAGCGTACGGGCTTCAATGCCCTGCAGGCGTATTTCATTCACTCTGCAGACATAATAGTAAACACCATCGGAACAAAGCTGTCCTGATCCCTTATGCTTTCCA